>JABSOJ010000738.1 GCA_013216005.1 Alteromonadaceae bacterium
AAATCATTCTGAGATTTGGTCATTATGAAGCGAAAATTTGAATTTTAAAGAATCCACATACTATAACAGTGGATTCTCCTCCCATATAGGGAGTTTATACAGTGCTTTTGCCCGTTTATACAGTGGTTTTAGCCCTTTTTGTCAAAACCGCTGTTATATGCATATTTCTTTTGGTTATAAGCACCGTTTTTATTGACTTACAGGGGGGCTTTAATTTTTTCTATGTTTTTTAGGTCTTTTATATTTTTAATCATTCCTTTGTGCTTTTAGATCTTTTACTGCATCTTTTAAACATTCGGTAAATAAGTAATTTGCGACATCAGTCCACTTTACTGTTTTTCCTGTTGCATAGCTGATATCAATAGCTGCTCTTTCCAATTCTAGTTTTCTGTCTTCCCTAACTCTTAATGATGTGTATTTCATAATTTTTATAATTTAAGTAGTTATGCATGTATTCTAATATGCATCGTAACAAATTATCCTTTGTCACTTGCATACATGTGCGCACTGTGTTTAAAATAGCTAAAATAACATTGTATGCATGTGGACATTATGATTGATACTGTAGTTTTAGATATACCTTTCCGTCTAAATTTTGTCGCTCATTCACTAACTAAAGATGATAGGGCGGTTGGCTCTGTCGATTTACGTGTTTGTCATGAGCATGGTTGTAAGGTTGCTGCTGGAGAAATTATTAACTGGATTTCTCCGGGTGTTGCTGAAATTACCACCTTGCACAGTTGTTGGGATTCTATCTCAAGTTCAAATTCTTCTCTCGCGTTTAAAATTTTTCAAGGTTCAGATTTTTATTATCCGTTTGTACAAATCAAAGCCTCTGCGAATAAAATTCTTCAGGGCCATAACGTTTATGGCTCAGATGATCCTGAAATTATCGTTTCTTTGCTTCAAGCCTTAATTATTGCGATGCCTTATTTTGCTGAAATGCTTGATTTTACTCAAACGATGATTAAGCAAATTGATTGTACCTTCACCGCACACGTTGAAAATGCGCATATTGCTCAACAAATCATTCATGCCTGTAAACGTGTGCATTCTGGACAAACGCAATGTTCAAAAAATTCTCATGAAACGACGAATTACTGGGGAAAAAGCGGTAAGGGTGAACGTACAAGTCGAAATAAAGTGTTAAAGCAGTATTTAAAATGGTTTGAGTTACAAGCTCAAGTGCTTGAAGTTGAGAAGAAATTAAAGAAACAACCTTCAAATGATTATTTTAAGCGTCAACTTGTCGTGATGAAGTCTCCAGAGGTTCAGGATTTTGCAAAAAATGCAGTCAGGTATGAAGCATGTGTCATGCCTGACATGATGAAAAGATTGAGTGTGCCAAATCATTTGGGTGATTTTTTAGATTATGCCGACCAATTTGAAGGCAATGTGATAGAGGCACTTTGGAAAGAAGCTTGGAAAGATATATTTAATGCGTTTGGTGGTAAGGATATGAAAGTTTATACGGATCATGAAGTGAAAGAAAAGTTGATGGTTTTATTTAAAAAAATCACCCGTAATGGAAATATTAGTTATACGAAAGCATTTCGTTTACATAAGTTTTATTTAGATTTACAGCATTATGGTTGGGACAAATTACAAAATCCTAATGATAGTAAATTTTATCGTGATGTTATTGAATTAATGAAGGTTGTTCCTAAAGCACAACTTCAAAATTTACATGGCAGTGTCTCAAATGTAACCCCGATCATCAAAATGATAAATGTCGATTTCAGTAAACAAGTGCCTTTTGGTTGGGTTGAGCCGGAGTGTTTACAAGTCCAATTCAATCAAAACGTTAATGTTTTTCACTTAAATACTACGGT
>JABSOJ010000739.1 GCA_013216005.1 Alteromonadaceae bacterium
ATAGAAATAAAACTAGTCGATATTTCTCAAGTTCAGGGTAGTTATCGACCAACCTGAGTGATGTGCATAGGCAAGAAAGAAAAAGTAACAGAAAGTCAGTGATACTTTTGATTTTATAGAAATATTAACTATTCTTAGCTATTTCCCAGTAGAGTAAATTATGCTACTTGGACTTAGTAAATGTTTTTAAAAGGCTCTGTTCCATAATACTATTGTCCCTCGATGAATCCCCTATTTTTAAAGGGTTAGGCGATAAATTGGTTTTTTAACGAGAATTAGTCACAGAGTCCTAGATATAAGGGTTGAGTTTAATTCCATTTGAAGGGACAACAATTATCTACAACAGAGCCTTTTAAAAAGAGCTTAAAAAGCGCTTTAAAAATAGTTTTAAAAAAGGGGAAACTTATGGATCAATTATCAAAATTAAAATGTCAGGCTTGTGATGCCAGTGCAAAACTGCTTTCTCAAGATGAAATAGAATCTTTACTTTCTCAAGTGCAAGGGTGGGAAATTATTGTAGATTCAGGTATAAAAAAATTAAAATGTGATTTTGCTACCAAAAATTATGTTAAATCTGTTGCTTTTACTAATGTTATTGCTGAAATGGCAGAGACAATAAATCATCATCCTCAAATTATTTTAGAATATGCTTCTGTTACCGTTATTTGGTGGAGTCATAACATAAAAGGCTTGCATAAAAATGACTTTATTATGGCTGCTAAAACCTCTGAATTGTTTTAAAGTGTTGATAGTCTGCTACGGTCTAGCGCGGTGTTATGTGCGGTGTTATGTGCGGTGTTAGGTGAGGGTTATGTGCCGTAGTGGTATAGAAGTTGAGCAATTAAAATACTGTCATCTTTAAATTTGTATACTATTCTGTGTTCGTCATTTATTCGTCTTGACCAATACCCGGCTAAACCGTGTTTCAATGGTTCTGGTTTGCCAATTCCTGTATAAGGTGTTCTTTGAATATCTTTAATTAACATGCCTATGCACTTTACTCAGGTTAGGCTATAACTCTCCTGAATTTAAGTGATTCCGACTAATTTTATAAGCTATGTCGAAAATTGAAGCTAAACAAAGAGGTAGGATGGGTTAGCCAACGGCGTAACCCATCACATTGTGACTATCTTTCCTTTAAGTGTCAGGAATAAATATATTTTGATGGGTTACGCCTGCGGCTAACCCATCCTACGCAATAAAATTTCTATTTTGCAAAAGTTACACTGCTTTTATATAATAAGCACAATAAAAACAGTTTGTTATAGTCTGTAAAATTAACTGCGATACTTTCAATTTTAACTATGTTTTGTTGGTGTTTTCAAATTACCTGAGCAGACTACAGAGGCAAGTTAATTAATGACTTTATACGTTTTAATATTTTTTTATCTGTACTCTGCTAGTACAAATAGCTTTCCCAAGCCTTGGTGGAAAATGTTAGTTTCATTCCATAAGATCTCTATCAGTTCCTTTATCAGCCTCAAGTTCGGCGATAGACTCAAGTAAATTTCTTGCGTTAGCAGGAGATCTAAGTAAATATGTTGTTTCCTGCATAGCTTGATAGTCTTCTAACGACATCATAACTACGAGAGCTACGCTTTTGTGTGTAATAATTACAGGCACATGGTCATTACAAACTTGTGCCATGGTACTGCCCAAGTTTGTACGTGCAAAGGTATAACTTATTGTATTCATATTTTGCCCTAAATTATTCAGGCACGTAATGACGTACTGTGTAGTTTAAAGGCTCTGTTCCATCTAATTGTTGTCTATACTTATAAGTGAGCATAACTCATTGAGGTTAAAGGCAATGAAGACAA
>JABSOJ010000740.1 GCA_013216005.1 Alteromonadaceae bacterium
TAATCATTAGTTAATTAGACCAAATGACTAAATACAAGGACAAACTCCATGAACACACAAAACATGAACACACAGAAAAAATTGATCAGCTTACTACTTATATCATCTTTAGCTTCAGCATCTGTAATCGCTGAGCCTATGTCTAAAAGAATGTCGAATACTAAGGTTAATCATACGGAGACTGCACAAGAAAAAGCTGAACGGGCAAACACAAACGAAGAAATTGGTTTTGGTGCCGGAGCGCTTATTGGTGGAATATTGGGTGGGCCAGCAGGCGCTTTTGTTGTGGGTTTAGCGGGTAATTTTATTGCCAATTATGTTAATGCAACCGATGAGATAGATGATTTAGCTTTATCTCTCGATACAGAGAAATCTATTCATCAACAAAATTTAGCCCGAAATGAAGCATTGATGAATCACAAATTGAATCAGGCAGAGCAAGCCTATCAATCAGAATTATTGGCTTTACAGCAGAGCTACCAAACAACAGGGCAATTACAAGCGGAAAATTTGTTAATGAGTTTACAGTTTTCTACCGGTTCAAGTGAACTTGCGGATCATTACGATGAACAAATTGAAGCTTTAGCAAGCTTATTGAAACGCGCTTCTGGTTTGTCTATTGATTTATCGGGATATACAGATTTACAGGGTGATGAAGCGTTAAATCAAAAATTGTCACTTGCCCGAGTTTCTTCGGTTAAAAAAGCTTTGGTAGCGCACGGCATTGCAGATCAGCGCATTGCACTTTTTGCTTATGGTGAAAAACAACCGGTAGTAGCTTCAACTAAAAAAGAAGTGAGTTTTTATGACCGTAGGGTAGTTGTTAAATTACACAAGGACTTAGGGCAAGTTGCTAAAAATTAGTGTCGTGATACCAAGTAGCATAAATAAAAGGTATTACGGCACTGACCATATAGGCTAAATTAGGGTTACAGTTCAACAATGTTTTCTGTTAATTTACATGAGTTCAAACCTATACAGGCTCTGGACTGTATCAACTTAAACATGATAATACACAAATATGAACTGTTACCCGGTTTGATTGGTGCCGGTATTACTATAAAGTTGGACGAATGGAATTTTGATTTTCCTATATTACTTAAATAATGATTAAAGGAGGTGACCGATATAAGTGAGAAAAGATAAATAAGGTAATAAAGTAATGAAAAAGCCGCAGTGTAATCACTCGGCTTTTTGTGTTTTTGATGGTCTGAATTCGTAATTAGTGGATATATTTTAGGCAGTTACGAACTATTTGATTTAAGTTTACTCTGACTCTTCTTGCTCAGAGTCTACTTCTTGCTCTGACTCTTCTTGTCGTCGGTATCCATTTTTAACCAATATTTCAATATAAAATGAGGTTAAGTCTTGTGTATGTGCTTGATCGATTAATTTACTTATTTCAGATAAATGAACAACTTTAGCTTCTTGTGCTGTATTACCAAATTTACAATCGAAATCCCAAAAATCTACATCTTCAGGTAAAGTTTTATTACGTTCTCTTTTTACGTATTTTTTTACTTCATGCTTTACTGCGTCAATACGTCTGGCTAATTTAATTTTAGGATGAACTAATTCAAAAGTTTTTTTCATATTTGCCCTTAAAAACAAATAAAATATATATTCTGGATGGTATTTTACGTTAAAACTTCTTAAGTAGCGACCTTGAGCATGAATGAAATCTTTTATAATGTCTGATTATTTAAAATAAACTTTTTCTTGGGGCAGAGTTTGTTGTGTTTGGATGAAAGGAATTAAAAGTCTTATTTATTAACTGGTTTATTAGTGAATTTTTTAATGAGTTTATTAGTGAATTT
>JABSOJ010000741.1 GCA_013216005.1 Alteromonadaceae bacterium
CCTAGGAAATCCCTCTTGGAGCCCTTTATTCATAAGGGATTAATCTATAACATATTTGCAACTGGCTAGATGGTTTGTGTTTTTGTTCTTATACCTAGGAAATCCCTATTACAGCCCTTTGTTTTAAAGGGTTGTCGATATTAACGAGTGATTAACAAAGGGTGTTTTAGATGGGCTTTCTGCCATGTTTACACTTGACTAGCAGGTTATGGTTTTTATTTCCATGCTTAAAATTGAAATGATAGATATCTTGGGTTATTTGATCAAAACTAAGGAAGTAGGTCAAAAAGTTTTCAATTGATATTATTTGTTACTTGCCGTTTTGTATGATTTGTTAAACATAGCTGAAGATTAAACTCGTTCAAACACTTGAAATTCCAGATTATTTTTTTTGCAGTAAGTTTTAATTTTTAGAGCAACATGAGGTACTGATTCTTCTCTATACCAATTTGGTATTCTAAAAATACAATAAATATTTTCAAACGAAATTGAAAAACTCATCATACGTTTTTTTATGCTTACTTTTTTAACTTGGCTGAAATCAATTATTTTTTTCCCATATAATATTTTTTTACCATCAAAATATACCTCTATTTTATGTGGCTTTAAGCAGATGATTAATAGATACAATATATAAATAGGAATAAGACCTAAGGCAAAATAGATTAAAATTGTACGTGTAAACATAGTAGATTGATGTGTCCATTCATCTGGAGGTGAAATATAAAAATCTGCGACGAGAATTATTGCCATAATAATTAGAGGAGCATTATGTATAAAAAAAGTTTTCCAGCAAAATTTGAATAGTAAAATAATTTAGTTCCTTACGTGAACCCCCCCATCAAAAAAATCTTCATTTTGATGGGGGATATATAGTTATATTATTGTATTTTATTTATGATTACTAATACTTTAAAATTATGTGATTTCAATCCAAGGACTTCTTTGTTCGCACAGAAGACATAAATAAATATTTTATTAGTTGCAGTCATGAGTTTGAGTCCATACTTTTATGTTTTTAACATGATTTAAAACCTAACCATCAGTCGTTTGGACAAGCCGTTTGGGTTCATCTTTTGCCGTTAAATCCAGATAACCTTGGCACAATCGCCTGAGCAGCTAATGTCCTTGGATTTTAATGTATTGCTCAACATCACCTTGCTCGCTATTTGCCTGCTGCTCCGATTGTAATTGGGTGATCATCTGTTCAAGTTGTTCTCTAGTGTTAGTAAAGAATGAAAATTCAGAAGAATTCAAGTAAGCTACATTCATGGAGAAGCCTTTAGTGTGTCTTATGGCGTGTGTAACAATATAAGTAGCACAAAAAAGCTTCTCTATCTTTCTTTAATTTCAGTAACTTATTGATCATAAAAAGATCTTTTTTCTATTTCGTCGAACGAAAGGATCTACACCCAATCGAGAATATGTCTCAAGGTTAACAGTAGCAAAGAATGCATATGTTAGAGGGAAACGCGGACCGAGAAGAGATCCCCATTACTGCGTGAGCGGTTTAGTTTTTTGTCACTTTTTAAGTCATTAATAAATCGACAAAACGCTATTTTTGCAATCATTGACGTTCATTATGATTACTTAGATGCATTGACCAAGAGTTACATTATTATAATCTGGATTACCTCCTAATCTGATACTTTACAAAGGTAAATCCCCTATAAAGATTAGGCTCTGTTCCATAATATTGTTGTCACCCATAAGCTGCTCTTAATATTTGTTGAAAATCCAGCTTTGCGTAAGTTTCCTTAAACCAAGCAAGATAATGAGATAAATACTTTGTTGCGACACCTTT
>JABSOJ010000742.1 GCA_013216005.1 Alteromonadaceae bacterium
ACACAAATACATGGCTACATTTTATGACTTTTAAAGTCCATTTAAATCAATACCTTAAATGTGCGGAATGTAGGATACTAACAATTTTGCGTTCCATTATTTTTAAGGGCCGTAGTTACCACATTGCGGACTAATTTATGAAGGTGAAAACGGCCTTAAAATAGACCGCTTAGTGCCAAAAGCGGAAATAGGAAATTCATTCGGAATGCGTTGAATATTTTTCTTTTAACCAAAAATAAGAAACAAAACTTCCCATGATATTAAAGACAACGATAAAAAGTATCCAAAGAGTTTTTTGAATCGTAGTTCTTTTTTGGTTACCAACGAATAATAAAATAATAGGCAGTATCATCATAGCGCAGCCAATAACGACAAAAGTAATTGTCAGAAATAAATAAGTATATGATGTAACGCTAGGCTCATTAGAACTAGGCATAGTTACCAATAAAAATGTGCCTAAAACAATGAAAGCTAAATTCAAACATTTCCAGATAATACTAATTTTTCTTCCCATGTCTCAATTCCAACTTTTTACATTCAAATTTAGCTAAACGACTGTTTATCGCTCTATATAGTCATAGGCTTTTGATTTAACCTACGTTATTTGGATGATTACCAAATACCTATAAGTTCTAGAGTATATATGACACCTATACCGAACATTGGGATACTGCCAATTTTCCGCATTTGTTTTTTATGACTCAATTTGTCAGAATCCATCTCATCAGAATTTTTGATTCGGATATAACCGAAACCTTGGCACAGGTTATAAATACAAAGACTAAACCCTGCAATCATCATTATCAAAGGGAACAAATACTACCTCCAGTATTACTTTAGTTATAGCAGACTTATTAAGTGGATGATGTTAACTACCAATGTCGGCTTGTCGCTCATTGAAGCCGTTAATAATACCAACTAACTATTCCAAAAGACCCAATCTGAAGAGGAGCGTCTGATTAAATCATCAGGGGACTGGTAGATATGCGTAACATCCTCTGGATTAAATGGTAACTCACTGTAGCTCTCGACTGCTATTATCTTATTAGGGTAAAGCAGAAGCACTCCAGAGAAATCAACACCAGATAAAAGTTCGACAGTAACAAATGCTGCATCCTGTTTAAACTCAGTAAATGGACCATACCGTGTTATCAATTCCATTGGTATATTAGTATTTTTCACCTTAAAGTACCTTTAGCCATTGCCTGCTGCTCGCTCTCATGAGACTTTAACCTTTTCAGTTAGTTAACGTCAAGTTCTTACATGATTTTTAAGAGAATCGATTAATTCTAATAAATAAGTCTGGTCCAATTCAAACTCAAAATTTAAACAATTACCATAGCAGGCTTTCTCGTATGCATGACCTTCAACACTAATATGCCCCAAATTATCTGCAACAAGGGATAGCTTGAATTGGTCTTCTCGTGGCAAGAGTTCTGCTTTACCTTTTAGTGTTTTATTCAGCTTTACAACGTCATGGTAAAACCGTGTTAAATCACCTGATTCAAAGAAAGCATTTATCTTTCCAGAAAAGCAATTTACTTTTATTTCTATATCGGCTTGAAACCAATCTTCACTTGATATTTTTGATGTAGGGGATATCTGAATAGTCGAACTTCCGTTGTTACCTAACGCTATCATTTTTAGTTCCAATTAAATTGTTTTTCGTCTGCTTGTCGCTCTAAGAAGACCATAATCTTTTAAGGCGATTAGGTCAACTAAGCGAACAAAGAAGTCCTTGGATTGAAGTCACATAATTTTAAAGTATTAGTAATCATAAATAGCACAGGACCCCTTTA
>JABSOJ010000743.1 GCA_013216005.1 Alteromonadaceae bacterium
GCAAGTGCCTACAAAACATTTGCCAAAGAGCATGGCATTAAGCATTACCGTAACATTACATCGCAAGGCACAAGAGTAATAAAAAGAACTTATCATATTCAAAATGTGAACAATTACATGTCAAGACTTAGGACATGGATGGCACGGTTCCATGGTGTTGGTACTGCGTATTTGGCCAATTATCTTGGTTGGATGAGAATGATGGAGGATCAGAAAAACAAAAAATCACTGTCGTTAGATATACTACTTGATAATGCGTTTAGTTATTCATAACTATATGAATAAGCAGAAGTAATAAGAGGAAAACATATAACCAACAGTTAACGCTAATACAGCCGTTTTAATACAGTTAATTTGCTGGTATATACATTTGGTCTAAATAAGCGTATTAAAAGCGTATTGGAATAGTATTCAAATTTTTCAGTAAAAAACAGGAATGCTCATATGGCTGAAATAAGGGGGAATTCTGCAACGTAAAATAGTTCACGTCGATATGGATGCTTTCTATGTCAGTGCTGAAATTAGAGACAACCCAAAGTTACAAGGGTTACCAGTTGCTGTCGGCGGCAAGTCAGATTGTCGTGGAGTGCTCTCCACGTGCAACTATGAAGCACGTAAATTTGGTGTACGTTCTGCAATGGCAACAGCGAATGCATTGAGGTTGTGTCCTCAGTTGGTTGTTGTGCCGGGCCGGATGAGTGTCTATAAAGAAATCAGCGAACAAATCCGGGAAATCTTTGAGCGATATACGAGCTTGATAGAACCCCTGTCTCTCGATGAAGCATTCCTCGACGTATCAGATTGCAAACTCCTTCATGGCTCAGCAACGTTAATTGCCCAAGACATTCGCAATGAAATATTCAAAAAAACAGGACTAACAGCTTCAGCAGGCATAGCGCCAATTAAATTTTTAGCTAAAATTGCAAGCGATGAAAACAAGCCGAACGGCCAATGTGTTATTACGCCTGATGATGTTATCCCTTTCATTGAACAAATGGAATTAAAGAAAATATCAGGTGTAGGCAAAGTCACGTTAAAGAAGCTTAATAATATTGGGTTATTCACAGGTAAAGATGTCAGAGAATCGAATGAAGCATTTCTCACTCAACGCCTTGGAAGTTACGGTAGCGTTTTATGGAAACGCTGTCAGGGTATTGATGAGAGAAACGTTGAAACAACTCGGATACGTAAGTCGGTGGGTGTTGAAAGAACGTTTAGTGAAGACATTAGTGATATTGAGCAGCTAAAAGATTTAATGAAGGAAAAGCTTATTCCTGAGCTTATCCGTCGTTCAGAAAAACACTTAAATACACGCACTATTTCCAAGTTGGGCGTAAAAGTTAAGTTTGATGATTTTATCCAGACAACCAAGGAATTAAAGTATGCGACCTTTGATGAAGCAGTGTTTGAAGCACTACTTGAGGAAGCGACAGAACGTGGTGATGGTAAGGCTGTTAGGCTGTTGGGGGTTCATATTGGGCTTAATGATGTTAGTGATGAAGTGGCGGAGCAATTGGAGTTGTTTGGCTAATAGATAGTGTTCCCACTAAATTAGGGAGAAAGGGGAATGTTTGACGTGTTATCGAACATTTCTATTGGCTCAACCAATTTATAATGGTCCCATCTATGACCTTCAAGTGACGCTTGTCTGATTGGTGTCATAACTCGCCTACATTAATGAATGTGTTGGCGAGTTAATGTAGTTTAAATAGAACAACTAGCTAGTGCCCATCCATAAACGGATGTTTTTTCATCTGAACTTTAAAATTAGTCATCAAAATAATTTTAGTTTG
>JABSOJ010000744.1 GCA_013216005.1 Alteromonadaceae bacterium
ACGAACTGCATAAATTTGGAGGACTTCTGGGAACGAGTGAAATAATAGAACTGGGATTTCAGGCAAACCAGAACAAACCAGAATTTTTCTCTCATAATCGTCATGGCAAACGGGTAGACGAAGTACGTTTTCACCCGGCCTATCACCAACTTATGAAGCTCTCTATTGAAAACGGCCTTCATTCCAGCCATTGGACCGAACAGCGTAATGGTGCTCAAGTAGCACGTGCGGCAAAATATTACATGATGTGCCAAATTGAGGCAGGACACGGCTGTCCAATTACCATGACTTCAGCAGCCATCCCCGCGCTCAAACACCAGCCGGATCTCTTTGCGCACTGGGCCAATAAAATTATGGCTCCCACCTATGACAGCCGTAACATTACTCACGAGACTAAAGCCGGGCTAACGATCGGAATGGCGATGACCGAGAAACAAGGTGGTTCCGATGTGCGACGTAACAGTACTCGTGCAGTACCCGTTGATACCGGTGGCTCAGGTAAAGCATACGAGTTAGTTGGACACAAATATTTTGTTTCAGCCCCTATGTGTGATGCCTTTATCGTACTAGCCCACGCACCCGGCGGTCTGTCTTGTTTTCTTGTTCCCCGCTGGCGACCGGACGGTAGCAAAAATCCAATACAGATCCAGCGCCTGAAAAATAAAATGGGTAATGTTTCGAATGCCTCCAGTGAAACCGAATTACGTGGTGCTCTCGGTTGGCTGATTGGTGAGGAAGGTCGTGGTGTTCCCAGTATTATTGACATGGTCGCCATGACTCGTTTTGACTGCATGATCGGCTCCAGTGCTGGAATGCGCCAAGCTGTCGCCCAGATCACTCATTACTGTGCTCAACGCGAAGCATTCGGCGCTCGACTGACCGAGCAGCCTTTAATGCAAAATGTGCTGGCAGATTTGATCATTGAACATGAAGCAGCATTAGCCATGACAATGAGAATGGCTAATTCCCTCGATAATCAGGATCAAGAGTTTGAACAATTACTAATGCGCATAGGCACTGCTGTAGGAAAATACTGGATTTGTAAACGAACCCCGGGACATGCCTACGAAGCGATGGAGTGCATTGGCGGTAGCGGAGTAATGGAAGATTCAATAATGCCCCGCCTGTACCGCGAAGCGCCGATCAATACAATTTGGGAAGGCAGTGGTAACGTTCAGTGTCTGGATATGTTACGCACCGTGCAACGCAACAAAGGGTCACTGGATGCCTATATGGGTGAGTTGGAAAAAAGCCGAGGAATGGATACCCGTCTGGACAATTTCGTCAATGGCCTCTACAACGAATTCAAAGATACCGCGACTCTGGAATACCGTGCCAGAGATGTTGTAGGCAAAATGGCGCTAGCCCTGCAAGGAGGACTACTTGTACGTAATGGCTCTTCTGATGTCGCCGAAGGATTTTGTGCCTCGCGCCTTACTTTAATCAATAACGGCTGGAATTACGGCACACTACCGACGGGTATTGACTGTAAAGCAATTATCGAACGTGCTACACCTATTAGTTAAAAGCAAAATTTTTATAGAACAATTTTTATGTTAATCCATTCAAGTGGTGATGACCTTATGTTTAATGTTAATTGTATAAATGTTACTTGTATAAATGCAAACTTGATCAAACACTTTCAATTATAGAGCGTGAGCTTATCAGGCAATATATTGACCTAATTGTTCGCATTATGAGGCACTGACCATATAGGCTAAATTAGGGTTACAGTTCAACAATGTTTTATGTTAATTTACATGAGTTCAAACCTAC
>JABSOJ010000745.1 GCA_013216005.1 Alteromonadaceae bacterium
TACAGAAAAGTGCAAGTCTATGAAATTTAGATGTTCACAAATGTCAATAATAAAAAACTGCGGAATCGAGTTAAAGTGTTAGGTAAAACCTGAAGATCAGCGTTATTCTTATACGTTATAATAATTCCAATCTAAATCGCAATAAGGAATATTTTTAGTGTCCGTTGCTTTATCTAACATAAAAGTAATAGATCTCAGCCGTATTCTGGCAGGACCCTGGGCATCACAGATGCTGGCTGATTTAGGTGCACAGGTTATTAAAGTTGAACGACCAGACACTGGAGATGATACTCGTCACTGGGGGCCTCCTTTTATCAAAGAAGCAACTGAAGATCGTCCTGCACAGACTGCTTATTTTCATTGTGCAAACCGCAATAAGCAATCAATCGCTATCGACATCAGTACTGAAGAAGGACAAAATATAATCCGAGATTTAGTGCTAAAATCGGATGTTTTTATTGAAAACTACAAGGTCGGAACATTAAAAAAATACCGTCTTGATTACCAAAGTTTAAAACTCCTTAACCCTAAACTTATTTATTGCTCTATCACTGGTTTTGGTCAAACAGGACCTTATGCAAATAAAGCTGGATACGATGCAATGATTCAAGCAGAAGGAGGTTTGATGAGCATTACAGGTGATCCGCAAGGTGAACCAATGAAAGTAGGTGTTGCTGTTACCGATATTATGACAGGATTATATAGCTGCAATGCGATTCTAGCTGCATTAATGGCACTAAAACACACATTTCAGGGGCAACATATTGATATGGCCCTACTTGATGTACAAGTTGCAGCATTAGCAAATCAAGCGATGAATTATCTTGCGACAGCTGAAAATCCACCACGCCTTGGAAATGCTCATCCCAATATCGTACCTTACCAAATTTTTGCCTGTCAAGATGGGAATATTACATTGGCGGTAGGGAACGATAATCAATTCAAAAAATTCTGCTCAGTGGCTGACATTCCTGAAATTGCACTAAATCCAAATTACAGTAGCAACGCCCAACGAGTGGCTAACCGAAATTCATTGATCCCTATACTGGCTAAAACCATTGCCGAAAAACCAAGTGATTGGTGGATCAAAGCGCTCGAAAAGGTTTCTGTTCCTTGTGGTTGTGTAAATACATTCGAACAGGTATTTAATCATCCTCAAATAAAACATCGAAAAATGATCAGGCAGGTTTCAGATAATCATGGCAAAAAAATAAGCACAATAGCATCTCCTATTAACCTTTCCCAAACACCAATACAATACAAAAGTGCAGCTCCTGATCTAGGTCAACATACTCACGAGGTCCTGAGTATTGAACTTGGATATAATCAGGAAAAAATTAATGACTTATTTAATGGAAATATTGTTGGTTAATCAGACAACATTGCATCAATCAAAATATATTGTTCTCAAAGAAGGTTTCTACTAGACAATTAAACCGAGAAACTATAGTATTTGCGCGCTGTTACCTTGCAATAGGCAACAACACACCACCCTTAGCTCAGCTGGATAGAGCGTCGCCCTCCGGAGGCGAAGGTCGCAGGTTCGACTCCTGCAGGGTGGGCCAATCAAAATGAGCAATAAGTCCCAACATTCATCATGCGCGAAAAATAATTAGATCCCAACAATTTCTAATCCTCACCAGCCCCAAGCTATTTCACTTCTGCATATTGTCAACATCAAAAAATTCAAAAAAACACAATAAAATAAAAGTAGTGAAAAGACGGTGCTATGGATTCACAAAAACAGCGTCTCTATTTCAAAGATTGACCCTGGA
>JABSOJ010000746.1 GCA_013216005.1 Alteromonadaceae bacterium
CCTGAAGGTTCTGCAACGTTTGATACCGGATCAGGACGATTTTTATGGGCACATGTATCCGTAAATGCAACAGATAAATCATACTGTTTTACTCATGTTGGTGGAGCTTTTAGTGGCAGTTTAGGCAGCAATAATAAGGGGAGAGCAGATGGAAAATTCTACGATGGGATCTATGCTAGTGACATACAAGACTTACGTATGAGCGCTAAGAAGTTACCTTTATCAGAAATTCGTGAAAAAGCCAAAAGAAAAGCCATTGCTGGTGAAATTCGAGGGTTTGAGGGCGTACCCTTCCTTAAAAAAATAGGCTCATTTACTGTTGTTGGAGGAACTACTTCTTATGGTCGTTGTTATGGAAGTTCTGTTGAGATTACTGCAATCCAGACACAACTTGGTAACCCTATCGATAACAGTAATATAATCCCAGCTCTGGTATATAACGATACCACAGGGGCTATAGCTTGGATTGGTAACGTACAAGATGAAAATAATAACGTGATTCTATGTACTAACCTTACGGGTATTGTCGGCGTTACTGACGTAAATACCGCTATATTAATTCAAAATAGCATCATTAGATTCAGTGCTACTTCCTCGCCACAAGTAAACAATTCAGTACTCAAATATAATGGTTCAATTTCCGGCGCTGTTACATCAACGCTATTCCCTGTGGATAGTATAAATTATGTCATTACATATGAGCTGCGAAAATCAAAATCTGCTAACCCAACATGGACAGATATCATTGGCAGTCCTTCAAATATTGCGGCGACTTTCCCCAATGGCGTAGAAGGGCAATGGATACCTGTTATACCTGATGGCAGTAATAAAACGTACCCAATGCACAGGAAAGCGTTAGAGTATTTTGGGCGTGAGTACTTAGACACAGCCGGGGTTTCTTGGGCTACTGATACATCGTTCAGCCCTGTAGGTGTCAACAACTATGTTCAAGGCAATTTTACAGCAGATTTCGTTACTCTGTATCACTATGAGACTCAAGCCCATTTCACGGAGGATGCAGTGAACTCTGAAGTGCTGGATTTGGGTGGAGTATTCGCCTGTAATGATAGTAACAAACATTATGGCGGGTCTATTGTATCGACTTTACTGGGTAAGGTAGCTACAGGTGGGAGTGGCGGCAAAAGGTATAAATTGTTACCTATGCTGGAAACCTATTTTTCTCCTTCTTTTGGGCATCCTAAACTTG
This sequence comes from Alteromonadaceae bacterium, assembly GCA_013216005.1. Lineage (GTDB taxonomy): Bacteria > Pseudomonadota > Gammaproteobacteria > Enterobacterales > Alteromonadaceae > JABSOI01. The sequence continues at coordinate 1,208 of JABSOJ010000746.1, forward strand.
AATATACACCGTACAGCAATAACCATGAGACTATTGAACTATTAGGTGGTGTTAGTCCAGCAGTTAAAACGTTAGATTACTTATCTCATGCAAATGGTCAGTTGACTCTTAACTTAATGTATAAGGAAATGATTTGGGATAGTTCCTTTGATAGTGGTGATGAGTTTATAACTATTACAGAGGTTTCGACCGAGCTCAAAAGTGCAGGTCAACACTATCGAGTAACTGATGGAACATTCCAAGGTTACTGGTTTTGTGAATTGTCAACCAGTGCTCCCTTTGATAACGCAATGTGGTCAGTTAATAGTGATGGTAGCCTGTGTTGGAGGGATGGTGCAGCCTATTTTAAACGATGGGACGGCAATGGCTTCGGCGATAACAACCAGTTTGAAATAGCCGATAATCAAAATACCCTGACTGACGACAACGGCAATTCAGTCTTGTACGGCACAGCCCGTGTTGCATTACCTTATTTTTACGTGGGAGAATAATCATGATAAACAGTTACTCATACAACAATGATGAAAACTTAGGTGCCATCGGTTTGTCGGTCACCATGA
>JABSOJ010000747.1 GCA_013216005.1 Alteromonadaceae bacterium
TTGAGAATAATCTTAAAGTTTAAATTATATTCACTGTTAATTTACAAAACTGTTTAATTTAGACCCGTTTGCCCTGTGAATTATACTCAAACTACGGTGAAATGCAGGATTGGGCAAGTCGAGAAGTAGCAAAATTTAGGAAGTGCAGTAAATAAAGTGTTAATGAGTTTTAATGCGCTTGTGCCAATTTATTCTTCTGGTACAATCAGTATATTGATTCGTTGAAATTAGAATAAAGTCGTGGAGCCTTATGGTTATTAAAGCACATAGTCCCGCTGGGTTTGCTGAACAGTATATTGTTGAATCTATTTGGAATGGTGGTTTTCCTCCAGGTTCTATTTTACCTGCTGAGCGTGAATTATCTGAGTTAATTGGCGTTACTAGAACAACTTTACGTGAAGTATTGCAACGTTTGGCACGTGATGGCTGGTTAACTATCAAGCACGGTAAGCCAACAAAGGTTAATAACTTCTGGGAAACATCGAGTTTAAATATTCTTGAAACACTTGCTCAGTTAGATCAAGAAGGTATTCCTGATTTAGTGGATAATCTGTTGTCTGCCAGAACCAATATCAGTGCGATATTTATTCGTGGTGCAATTAAAAACAATCCAGAGAAAACAATTGAATTGTTAAAAGCTTATACTAATGTGGAAGACACCGGAGAAGCTTTTGCTGAGTTTGATTATAAATTAAATAAAGAATTAGTGGTTGCTTCAGGTAATTCAATTTATTTACTCATTCTTAATGGCTTCAGAGGATTATATTCCCGTATTGGTCGCTTGTATTTTGCTCATCCAACAGGAAGAGAAATTTCCAGAACATACTATAAAAAGTTGATTGAACTGGCCGAGGAAAATAAATATGATGAATCCATTTTTGCTGTACGTCAATTCGGTGTAGAGTCAGGAAAATTATGGGCCGAATTGAAAGATGATGTGTTGAAGGAATTGTCAGAGTAAACGACACTCATTGCCCTCTCGTTCTATAAGCGTTCTAAAATAGAAGAAATCGGACACAAGAAAAGAATCATTAAATTGGAACGTTCAATTTGCTGGTTTTTTTTTTATTCTTTCTATTATATTTTCTTCTCTTGTTCTTTTAGCGGACATTGAGCAATGATAGTTTCCTGACCTTTTGCATCTTTTTCGATTAATTTAATATCAAATTTCCATAGATAATAAAGATGCTTCAGTACTTCCTGGCAAGAGTCATCCAGAGGAATGTTCTGGTGAGGGATATATTCCAGGGTCAGTGAACGATCTCCGGTAATATTTGCATCAACCACCTGAATGTTTGTTTCAAGATTACTTAAATTATATTGATTAGAAAGGGCCATACGAATTTTTTGATAACCTTTTTCATCATGTATATTTACCACTTCAACATAACCTTTTTGATCATCATCCCTCATATGAAATAACTTAAAGTCCCTGATTAATTTTGGCGACAAAAATTGGCTGATAAAACTTTCATCTTTAAAGTTTTCCATAGCAAAATGTAATGTGTCTAACCAGTTACTGCCTGCAATATCTGGAAACCATTGTTTATCTTCTTCTGTAGGGTGTTCGCAAATTCGTCGTATATCAACAAACATATTAAAACCTAATGCATACGGATTTATTCCTGAAAAGTGAGGGTGGTTATAATCAAGTTGAGTAACTACATTGGTATGATTATGTAAAAATTCCAACATGAATTTTTCTGTAACCAATCCATCGTCATAAAGGTGATTCAGTATGGTGTAATGCCAAAAACAAGCC
>JABSOJ010000073.1 GCA_013216005.1 Alteromonadaceae bacterium
TTGTTAACTTTGTACTACTAACTTTTTTGTTAATTGTCTGATTTTGGCTTTGAGTACTTCAATTGCCATGCGGTTTTTCCCACCTCGGGTGATCACAAGGTCGGCAGATTCTTTTGAAGGTTCAATATATCTATAATACATGGGACGAACGGTTTCAAGGTATTGATTTGTAATTGATTCAATACTGCGCGCCCGTTCTGCAGTGTCTCTTTGAATTCTTCTGATTAAACAAATGTCCAGCGGTGTGTCGATGTAGACTTTAATATCAAAGCAATCGAGTAATTCTTGATTTGATAAAAGCAATATTCCTTCAACTAAAATTATCTTAGTAGGACTCAATTTAATTGAAGATTCTAACCTTGTGTGTGTTTTATAACAATATTCAGGACACTGTACCGTTTTATTACTGATAAGCGCAATTAGCTGGTCGCGCATTAGGCTGTGTTCAAAAGCGTCAGGGTGATCGTAATTGGTTTTTTCACGTTCACTCATCGGTAAATTTTGCTGGTCTCGATAATAAGCATCTTCCTTAATGATAGAAATACCATCTGCGCCAAGTTCTGGTAGAAGTTCATTATAAATAGTTTGAGCAAACAGTGTTTTTCCTGAGGCAGAGGCTCCGGCAATAGCAATCACTGTTGGTTTAAAATTATGCAAAATTATTGCGCCTTAAGTTGACCAGTTAAAAGGAGTTCGTGGTTAGCCTAATACTCTCTATTTATAATACATTTTCGGAGTATTGGTACTAATAATCATAAATCATGAGATTTTTTACGCCACTATACGCTAAAGAAAATTTTTGAGTAGAAAAACGTCGTTTTCATTGCGATAATATGGGAAAATGTTAAATTAGCATAACCTGACCAGTTGGTCATGTTTATTATGAATAAAATAACAAATAATTCCATAAAAATAATATTCCATTTAAAAAAACATTATGAAACTAGAGGACAATTTTAATGAGAAAAAGTAAAATAGCTGCAGCGATTATAGGTGCATCTGTATTATTAACCCAAGTGACGGCTAACGCAACTGAGACTTCATCTTCAATTAGAGGTCAGGTTGTAGATTCATCCGGGTCAGTGTTATCAAATGTTATTGTCGAAGTTATTCATCAACCAACTGGTCAAATCAAGACCGTTACAACCACTGAAGGAGGTATATTTCAATTAAGAGGTTTACCTGTTGGAGGTCCGTACACCGTTCGTATTTCTGGTGGTACTACGCTTAAATTTAATAATATTAACGATTTGTTTTTACAACTAGGTAAATCTTCTAAAATCAGTTTAATTGAAGAACAACAAATTGAACGTATTCTGGTGTCTGGCCAGTTATCTCTGGCCGGTACTTATAGTAAAGGACCAAATAAAGATTTTGGTGAACGTGATATTGCTAACACTGCATCGATAAGCCGTGATCTTAAATCAGTACTTAAACGTGATTCCCGTATGATGGTGGATCCAACTGCTGATGGTGGTCCTGCACTTTCTATTGCCGGCGGTAATGTTCGCGGTAATAGTTTAACTATTGATGGTGTTAAACAAAATGATGATTTTGGTTTAAATAAAAACGGTTATCCGGGCCGTCGTACACCCATATCGCTTGATGCAATAAAACAGCTAGCGGTAAATATTGCCCCGTTTGAAGTTACTTATGGTGATTTTTCAGGTGGTAATATCAATATAGTTACCAAGTCGGGTACAAATGAATTTCATGGTTCTGCTTTTTATTATCGTGCTGATGACAGCATGGTCGGCGATAAAAGTGAAGGTGAAGACTTAAATATTGGCGATTTTGCTGAAGATACTTATGGTTTTACCCTCGGTGGTCCCATTATTGAAGACCAGTTATTTTTCTTTGCTTCATATGAAAAATTTGATGCCACTAAACCTTATCAATTCTCACTGGACAACGAAAATGGTGTGGTTGAAGCGAATGAAAAAATAGGCGTCACGCAAGGTGATTTTGATCGTATTTCTCAAATAGCTCAGGATGTCTGGAATTATGATATTGGTGGTTATGATACAACTGCCGCTGAAAAAGATGAAAAATTATTATTAAAATTTGATTGGTTTGTAACAGATGAACACCGTGCGTCATTTACTTTCCAGGACAATGAAGGTAACACTGTACGCGATTTTTGGGGTGAAACTTTCCCTAATGCGCCTTGGGCAACTGCAGAATCAAACCGTTATAATATGAGTGAAACTTTAAGAGCATACAGCTTTCAAGTTTTTTCAGATTGGACGGATGATTTTTCAACAGAATTTAAGTTTGCACGTAAAGAAGTGGCTACACAGCAGGTTTCTTTATCAGGTGAAAAATTTGCACAGTTCTTGATTGATACGCCACATGGCGGACAACTTTATATTGGTCCTGATCAATTCCGTCATGCAAATGAATTATCTAATGATCGGGATATGTTCAAACTTAAAGCAACGTATTATTTTACCGATGAACATTTATTAACTTTTGGTATTGAACATGAACGTTTAGACATTGAAAATACCTTTGTTTTCGGTTCTATGGGCATGACAGCTTTTGATTCGATAGAAGCTTTTGAACTAAATTTAGGTTTTCACGCATTTCAAAATGCAACGTCGGGTAATGCAAGTGACGCTGTTGATAAATTCAATTACAGCACAACAACAATTTACGCTCAGGATGAATGGTCGTTTAGTGATGAGTTAACCTTAACTTATGGTTTACGTTACACAAGTTACAGTAATGATGATAAGCCTGTGCTAAATGAAAACTTTGTTGCACGTCATGGTTATGATAATCAAAATAATTATGATGGTTTAGAATTATTCGAACCAAGGTTTGGTTTTAATTATACTTACGACGATGACACGGTGATCCGTGGTGGCATTGGCTTGTTTGGTGGCGGTGCGCCGAACGTATGGTTGTCAAACTCTTATGGCAATGACGGTGTTCGTAAAACATTCGCAGGTTGTTTTGGTGGATGTTTTGATGGTAAAAACACCCCTTCGGAAGTGCTTGACTTCTTAGGTGCTGGTGGATTTAGTGGTGGTAACAGTGATACCAACAGCATAGATCCTGATTTTGAAATTCCCAGCTCATGGAAATCCAACTTAGGCATTGAACGTCGTCAAGATTTAGGGTTTTTAGGTGATAGCTGGTTATTGAGTATTGATTTTCTTTATACCGATGTGCAAAACGCGGCGATTTACAGAGAGTTGAATATGTTACCAACAGGTATTGCTCCTGACGGTCGACCAATTTATAGTCAACCATCGCCTTATGATTTAAGTTTAACTAACACTCAAAAAGGTGAAGGTCAGGTTTGGTCTTTTGCCGCAGATAAAAACTATTATACTGATCACGGTAACTACAGTGTAGGTTTAAGTTATTCTTATCAGGATATTACCGAAGTTAATCCGGGTAACGCTTTTGTTGCATTTGAAGGTTATTCAATGCCGGCTAATGACAACTTTCAATCTGAATCTGTTTATAACTCAGAATTTGAAGTTCGTCATACAATCAGTGCGAACTTAACCTGGAGTGATGAACTTTTTGGTAATAACTTAACGGTTGTTGCTTTGCAATATAATGGCCGTGAAGGACGTCATTATAGTCATACCATGAGATCATCTGGCACCTTTGGTGGTTTTGCCGGTTTTGCAACCTGGGATGGATATAACTCACAATCACTTTATATACCAACAGATGCAAATGATGCAAAAGTTACTTATGGTGAAGGTTTTGATCAAGCAGGTTTCTCTGCTTATATCAATGGTAATGAATGTTTAACTGGCGGTGAAATTTCACGTCGACATTCTTGTACCAGTAGTTGGATCAATCGTTTTGATCTACATTTCTCTCAAGAATTTACAATTTCTGGCGATAAAAAATTAGAAATTTCATTTGATATCGAAAATCTTGGTAATTTATTAAATGATGATTGGGGCAGAGCAGAATCATTTGTTCAACCGTTTAATGCGCCTGTTGTAGATGTAAGTATTGAAACGTATGAAAATGGTCAAAGTCATTATGTTTATAATAACTTTACTAAACCAACGCAAACTGTAGCTAAAATTCCATCAGTATGGAAAGCACAACTTGGATTGCGTTATCGTTTTTAGTTAACAAATTTGGCACCATATTTGGCTTTGTCGTAGTTACTCAATAAAACAGGTGGAATAGCGTAGGATGGGTTAGCCGCAGGCGTAACCCATCAAAACACTGTGAGTTATAACGTAATTAAACAGTTAAATACGCCAAATTGATGGGTTATGCCGTTGGCTAACCCATCCTACAACTTAAACCAATGCAAATTTTAGCTAAAATTCCATAGGTTTGAAAAGCACAACTTGGATTGCGTTATCGTTTTTAGTTAACAAATTTGGCACCATATTTGGCTTTGTCGTAGTCACTCAATAAAACAGGTGGAATAGCGTAGGATGGGTTAGCCGCAGGCGTAACCCATCAAAACACTGTGAGTTATAATGTAATTAAACAGTTAAATACGCCAAATTGATGGGTTACGCCGTTGGCTAACCCATCCTACAACTTAAACCAATGCAAATTTTAGCTAAAATTCCATCGGTATGGAAAGTACAGCTTCGATTGCGTTATCGTTTTTACTCAATAAAACAGGTGGAATAGCGTAGGATGGGTTAGCCGCAGGCGTAACCCATCAAAACACTGTTAGTTATAACGTAACATGCCTATGCAGTTTGCTCCGGTATTTGGAAAATACCGACAAGATAGATATAAAACTGGTCGATATTTCTCAAGTTCAGGGTAGTTATCGACCAACCTGTGTGATGTGCATAGGCAAGTAACGTAATTAAACGGCACTGACCATATAGGCTAAATTAGGGTTACAGTTCAACAATGTTTTCTGTTAATTTACATGAGTTCAAACCTATACAGGCTCTAGACTGTATCAACTTAAACATGACAATACACAAATATGAACTGTTACCCGGTTTGATTGGTGCCAATTAAACAGTTAAATACGCCAAATTGATGGGGTTACGCCGTTGGCTAACCCATCCTACAACCTGTACAGCATTGGTTGACTGCTTCATATCCTATAGTTTTTATTGTTAACATATTGAATAATTGGTAAATAAGAATAATAAAAATGGCGGCATAAAGTCGCCGTTTTACTATAATCAAAGAATAACTGGAGGTACAAATGTCTAGAGTAATAATTTTAGTAATTGACGGCTTTGGCATTGGTCATGCGCCAGATGCTGATAAATTTGGTGACGTAACGGCTAATTCTTTTGCCAATATGGCATCATACTATTTTAAAGAAACAAAACAGAAAGTTAATTGTCCAAACTTAACGTCATTAGGATTAGTTAAGGCTTGTCTTCAAGCCTCTAATGCTGAATTTCCTTTTGTACAAACTGATAACTTTAAAGGCGCATATGCTTGCGCTTCAGAGATCAGTACAGGTAAAGATACTCCGAGTGGTCATTGGGAAATGGCAGGAGTTCCGGTTTTATTCGATTGGGGATATTTTTTAGATCGGGATAATAGTTTTCCTGAATCTTTAATTACCACAATAAATGAAGTCACCGGATTTAAAGGCATCTTAGGTAATTGCCATGCATCTGGAACAGATATTATCGCTAATTTAGGTGAACAGCATATAAAAACAGGTTTACCAATTTGTTATACCTCAGCCGATAGTGTGTTTCAGGTAGCTGCTCATGAAGAACATTTTGGCCTTGATAATTTATATAAATATTGCGAAACAGTAAGAGAATTACTTGCTGATCACAATATTGGCAGAGTGATTGCCCGTCCATTTGTCGGGGAAACACCAGCAGATTTCGTGCGCACAGGTAATCGACGTGATTATTCGGTGTTACCGCCAGCCACAACAGTGCTTGAAAAATTGAAAAAGGCTGATGGTACGGTAATTAGCGTTGGTAAAATTGCTGATATTTTCGCTCATCAGGGGATAAGCATCAAAACTAAGGCGACAGGTATTGATGCGTTAGTGGATGCAACGCTGGAACATGTTAAAACTGCTCCGGATAAGAGTCTTATTTTTACTAATTTAGTTAATTTCGACCAAGATTACGGTCACAGACGTGATCCTATCGGCTACGTAAATGCACTACAAAGTTTTGATGCTCGTTTACCTGAGTTCTATCAGGCAATGCAACCAGACGATATTCTATTTTTGACCTCTGATCATGGCTGTGATCCAACGTGGCCAGGTAATGATCATACCCGGGAATATGTACCTGTGCTTGCTTATCATCATGAAATAGCATCAATAAATTTAGGTGAAAGACAAACTTTTGCTGATTTAGGACAAACCATAGCTGATATTTTTGATTTGCAACCCATGGATTACGGAACATCTTTTCTTAAGGAATTAAAATTTAAGGGTTAATTTGTATTTTATATTGGTATTCGTACGATAAGGCTGGTAGATTGGCTTTGGGCTTATTCATCTAGGTGTCTATACATCCAAAGCGTTTATAAATGAATGAAGATGCATTGGGTAAAAAACTTAAAACTTAAAATTTAGAGAAGTAAAGAGAAGTGATTATGTACTACCAAACCGACGATATTCGTATAAATAAAATTAAAGACTTATTACCTCCAATCGCATTACTGGAACGATTTCCATCGACAGTCAATGCATCCAAGTCTGTTTTCGAAGGTAGGGAAGCAATACATAATATATTTCACGATAATGATGACCGTTTATTGGTTGTTATTGGTCCTTGTTCAATTCACGATCCTAAAGCTGCAATTGAATACGGTCAACGTTTGGTTGCATTACGTAAAAAGTATAAAGGTACTCTTGAAATTGTCATGCGTGTTTATTTTGAAAAACCTCGAACAACGGTTGGTTGGAAAGGTTTGATCAATGACCCATACATGGATAATAGTTTTCAGCTTAATGATGGTTTACGCATCGGACGTAAATTATTATTAGACTTGAACGATATGGGGTTGCCGACAGCGGGTGAATTTCTTGATATGATCACACCTCAGTACATGGCTGATTTTATGTGTTGGGGAGCAATTGGTGCCCGTACTACAGAATCACAAGTACATAGAGAATTAGCTTCAGGTTTGTCATGTCCTGTTGGTTTTAAAAATGGCACTGACGGAACGATTAAAGTTGCCATTGATGCCATTGGCTCTGCTGCTGCACCTCATCATTTTTTATCTGTAACTAAGTTTGGTCATTCTGCTATTGTTGAAACCACAGGTAATGAAGATTGTCATATTATTTTGCGCGGTGGTAAAACGACTAATTTCGATGCTGAAAGTGTAAAAACAATAAGTGAACAACTTACTAAAGTTGGTCTGAAAGATAAAATAATGATCGATTTCAGCCATGCAAACAGCAGTAAAAAGTTCGAAAACCAAATGTTAGTCTGTAAAGACGTATGCCAGCAAATTTCTGGCGGCAATCATGCTATATTTGGTGTAATGGTTGAAAGTCACTTAGTAGAAGGTCGTCAGGATTTAGTTGATGGTGATGTGAAGGTTTATGGTCAAAGTATTACTGATGCCTGCATTGGTTGGCAAGATACTGAAACTTTATTAGCAGAGCTTAATGACGCTGTGGCAGCAAGACGTTCATAAACTTATTTTAACCGCTGAATTTTATTGCTGAATTTAAAAAAAAGCCTATTTCATTGACAGAAATGGGTTTTTTATCATTTGAATGAAAGTATTTTGTTTTAAAAACACTATTTTAGCGATAAAATGCGTCTATTAAATTAATTAGAGATTTTACCCATGGCTGAAGAAACTATTTTTTCTAAAATTATCCGTCAGGAAATACCAACTCCACTTTTATATCAAGATGATCTGGTCACCGCTTTTCGGGATATATCACCTCAAGCTAATAGTCATATTCTTATTGTTCCCAATAAACTTATTCCAACCATCAATGATGTTACTGAGCAAGACGAGCTATGTTTAGGTCGAATGATCACCGTGGCTAAAAAACTCGCGAAAGAAGAGGGTATTGACGAAAATGGTTATCGGTTAATTATGAACTGTAATAAACATGGCGGACAAGAGGTGTTCCATATTCACATGCACTTAGTTGGCGGACAGCCTTTAGGACCAATGTTATCCATTAGATTTTAAGTCAATTAATTACAAATTGTTATTATTGATAAAGGATACAGTCAGGGATTGAAAGATAGCCAAGGGTTGCACATTTTAGTTTATGTATTAGTTTCTGTATTAGTTTTATGTATAAGTTCTATGTATAAGTTCTATGCCTTAAATTAATATAGAAAACTAGTGTGTTTTATACCTTGAGAACCTGAACCGGATAGTACTGGCGTAGGAATAAGAGTTTATTGAATGTAAATTCTTTCTCGTCGATATCCCTTTTTTTTTGATGAGAAAATGTCTAAATCTTCCTTATATTTTGCTATTAGTGCTGCGTTATTCACCCCCTTGTCTTTTGCTGAAAAAGTTGTTTCAGCTAACGAACTTCAACACAGTGACGTTGAACTCAGCAATATCGAACAGAGCAGTATTGAACAAATAGTTGTCACTTCAAATTTTAGAAAACAGTCCTTAGCTCAAACACAGACAAGTATAGCCGTTATTGATCAACAGCAAATACTTGATGAGGGTAGTCAGCACTTTACTGAAATTATGAATCAAGTCGCGAATATAAATTTTGCTGGTGGTAGTTCCAGAGCTAAATATTTTCAAATTCGCGGTGTAGGTGAGCGTTCAGAATACCGTGGCGCACCCAACTCCTCCGTTGGTTTCATTGTTGATGATATTGATATTTCAGGTCTTGGCATGGCTGCCAATATGTACGATGTACAACAAGTTGAGGTTTTGCGTGGACCACAAGGCACCCGTTTTGGCGCAAATGCACTAGCGGGTCTTATTTATATTAAGTCAAATGATCCAACCGATGTTTTCGAATATGGAATGCAAACCAGCGTAGGTGATGATGAATTATTAACCATAAGTGGTTACAGCTCAGGTCCGATAACCGAAGGTTTATCTTATCGGGTGGTGTTACAACAACATCAGCAAAATGGTTTTCGTCAAAACTTATTTTTAAATCGTGATGATACTAATGGTCTTGATGAATTTACCGGAAAATTTAAATTAGCTTATGCTGCGGGTGAGGAGTTAACCATTAACTTTACTTATCTGAATGCTGATTTAAAAAATGGTTATGACGCATGGACGTTAGATAATAATGGCTACACTACCTTAACGAATAAACCGGGTGTTGATGAGCAAAGGTCAAATGGATCGGCATTAAAGATTAAATATAATGGTTTTAATCAGTTTCAAATAGAATCAATTACCAGTTTATCTCAAACTGACCATCAACATGCTTACGATGGTGACTGGGCGAATGCCGATTTTTGGGCTGATAAAGAATGCACAGATTATTATGATGAAAATGGTAATGGCCTTTACGATGACGCTATACCTTGTGTTTATGATTATTTGTGGTCAAAGAAAGCCGACAGAAAGCATTACTCACAAGAAATACGTTTAAGTTCAAATGAACAAGGCAGGCTCTTTTCTAATACAACAGATTGGTTAGCGGGTTTTTATTTAAGTGATTTAGAAGAAAGTAATGCTATTGACTCCAGTTACAATGGCTGGCCAGATGAAGTAGTCGATTCTAAATATACCGCAAGAAATTTTGCGGTTTTTGGGCAAGTTGACAGCCAGTTGTCTGGTGATTATCAGTTATCTTTAGGTTTAAGAGCAGAATCCCGTAGAAGTGATTATCAGGATAGTTTAGGTGATAATTTTAATCCTGATGAAGATATGTGGGGCGGTCATGTGGCTTTAAGTAAAGTATTATCTTCATCAAATTCAGTTTATGCTCGGATTGCCCGAGGTTATAAAGCGGGAGGATTTAATATGGGCTTAGCTGAAGAATTAAATCAATATAAAGAATTTGAAAGTGAAACATTAATTAATTACGAATTAGGGGTTAAGTCATATTTCGAATCAGATCTAGTAGAAGGTGGCTTAACGACGAATCTTTCTTTCTTTTATATGGATCGACAAGATCAACAAGTTAATGCATCAATACAAAACCCGGATAAACCACAACGTTTTATTATTTATACGGCAAATGCGACCAGCTCAACAAGCTATGGCTTTGAATTTGATTTAAATTGGCAGATTAATCATCAGTTAGAGTTTTATTCAACATTGGGTTATCTCAATGCCAGCTATGATGAATATGCTTATCAGGATAAATACGGCAGTCAAATTGATATTTCAGACAGGGAGCTGGCTCATTCTCCTGAATATACCTACAGCGCAGGTATTACCTACCGAAACGACATGGGTTGGTTTGTTAACCTTAATTTATCAGGGAAAAGTGATTTTTATTTCTCAGATAGCCATGATGAAAAAGCAAAAGGGTCTAATATTAGTAATGCGCGTTTAGGGTATGAAACACCAAATTGGTCGATAGTTTTATGGGTTAGGAATTTAACGGATGAAAACGTAGCGACTCGCGGGTTTTACTTTGGCAATGAACCTGATTTAGATTGGGCGAATAAAAAATATGTCCGGTTTGGCGCTCCAAGACTTGTTGGTGTTACCTTAGATTATCAATTTTAATAGGTGACATCCGTTTCTGGATGGACATCAACTAGATCAGGAAAAATGATGCAAATATCAATAGAAATAAGTCTTTATCCTTTAGCTGAGAAAGAATTTAAGACCGAAATTTGGATTTTTATTAATCGATTACGTGAAACTGATGGTTTGAAAGTTGTAACTAACGGGATGAGCACACAAATTTTTGGTGAATATGATTTTACTGTCAGCAAGGTTATGGCGGAAATTAAACGGGTACATCAAGAACTAGATGCAGCAGTATTTGTTTGTAAATTTATTAGTGGAGATCGATCGCTGGTTGAAGCTGATTAGTTGCTTTTTATTAGTTGAAGGTGCTTTTTATTAGCCGAAGTTGAAAAAATAAATGAACGAAACAATATCATATTTTACTACTTTACCTTTTTTAGAGTTAATAGCGGTTGTTACTGCTCTGTTATACGTAGTATTAGCTGCAAAGGTCAATATTTGGTGTTGGCCTGCGGCCTTGGTCAGTACACTGTTATACACGGCAATTTTTTATGAAGTCTATCTTTGGATGGATAGCCTTTTGCAAGTATATTACATGGTTATGGCTGTGTATGGTTGGTACAGTTGGCGAAACAGTAATAAGCTTTCCTATCAAAATACGCAGGTAATTGAAATTACAAAATGGTCGGTTAATAAACATATAAAAATTATTGCGATCTTAAGCTGTATTTCAGTAGGACTGGGTTGGTTGATGTCGAATTACACCATTGCAGATTTTCCCTATTTTGATTCAGCTACCACAGTGTTTGCAATATTTACCACCTATTTAGTGGTGATAAAAGTATTGGAAAATTGGTTGTATTGGATTGTTATCGACTTAGTCTCAATATACTTATATATAGAAAAAGACTTAACGCCAACCGCTGTTTTATTCGGGTTATATGTTGTTTTAGCTATTTATGGTTATGTTCAATGGCGCAAAATGTATGAAGTTGCAGTTACTAATTCGGCAATAACTGACTCAGCAGTAGCCAACTAAGAAATAAACAGCAATACAAATTAATCTGCATTTTGTTGGTTTTTGTTTACGCTTTTTGAAAGACTTAAGGCAATATGATTAAAAAAAATGTCGACGAAATAACTAATGATATTACTGATTTACCTTGTTTTAGCCAACGCATTAAAATTAGTGAAATAAAACAAGGTTACAGTCATCAATGTTATAAAGTAACCGAGCAGGGTATTGATTATTTTGTTAAGTTTTTAGGTGGTCAAAATGTCGGTGAGCCATCTATACCTAAACAAAATACACCTAAACAAAATACAATTAAACATGTTGATGTATGTACGGAACAGCATTTTTGTTTAGTAGCCTCTGCAATGGGTATCACGCCAGCGTTGTATTATCAAAGTGAACAGTGGTTAGTTTCAGAATATATTCAGGAGAAAACTTTAGCAGATCTTGAGCTACCTTTACTGGAGAAAGCTAAAATCTGTATTGAAGTAATGAGTCAATTTCATCAAATATCCATTGATTTACCTGAACTAAAACCCGAAACAATAATCGATGAATTACTTGGTCCCGATGCTTTTTCAGAAGTTATTTCAGAAGTTTTTTCGGTAGCCCAGCGTGAATTTATTCAAACAATAAAAGATAAGTTAAATGAAGTTTTACACCCCCTGAACAATATTTGTTGTCATGGAGATATAAATTTCGCTAATGTTTTTCCGCTTAAAACACCTAAACTTGTCGATTTCGAATGTGTTTGTCTTGCCGATGTCGAATACGATTTAGCTATGATGGTGGCAGTTAATGAAATTCCGTTAAACTATTTGCCTCAACTCGTGAGTTATTATCAAAAAATATCCCCGGCGAATATTAAAATCGACACTGGATCCGTTATGCGTTATCTGGTCTTTTGTTATTTAATTAATGGCTTGTGGTATTTCAAACAATATAAATCGACAAAAGAGGAATGTTTGTTAGATCTGGCGTTAAATCAATTTAACTGTTTTGATCAACTTAAATTTGTTAAAGCTTCTTTGTTTGAGAAAATGAGATAAAACGCAGAATAGTTACGATTAAAGGTAGTGCAGAAAGATCAAAGCTGCTTCATAATTAAGATACGCCAGATAAATGGTGTGTGTAACAGGAAAATCATCAGTAAAAGTATTAACACTGGCTTGGGATGTATTGTGTGAATTGGAAATCTTTTATCGAAAATAGAAATCGCTTATTTTGGCTTCTGCATTGTGGTGGCTGGATTGGTTTTGCTTTGGTACATTATTTAGGGTCTTTGCTGCACGAGCCGAGGTCTATTTTTGTTGTTATCATTATTCTCAATGCTTATGCTGGTTGGATGTTTACCATTCCACTGCGTTATGTTTATCGAAAGACATGGAACTTTACTCCCTTAAAGATTGCCTCGGTAGTTATCCTCACATCTTATTGTACCGCTATTATTTGGCAAGTTATTAAAAACATAAACCTTTGGGAAATATATAAACACGGTTATCGACCTGATTTTTTGTTGTATTATACAAAAGGCGGTCTTTGGTCCTTTTATATTATTTTAAGTTGGAGTGGCTTGTATTTTGGTATTAAGTATTATCAAATGCTGCAAAAAGAAAAGCAGAATGTTTTGCATGCTAATACGGCGGCTCATCAAGCTCAGCTGAAAATGTTACGTTATCAGCTAAATCCTCATTTTTTGTTCAATACATTAAATGCAATTTCAACGCTGATATTGATTAATGAAAATAAAACCGCGAACGGTATGGTAACGAAATTAAGTGAATTTTTAAGATATTCTTTGGATAAAGATCCAATGAAGCGCGTCACGTTATCTAATGAATCCCATGCACTGAAATTATATTTGGATATTGAAAAAGTACGTTTTGAAGAACGTTTACAAGTAAACTTTAATATTGCTCAAGATTGTCAATTAGCCTTAGTGCCAAGCATGATCCTGCAACCTCTTGCGGAAAATGCAGTTAAATATGCTATTGCTGTGCTGGAAGAGGGTGGAACAATTACTATTTCAGTTAACCGTTTTGGTAATGATTTGTTAATTGAACTGGCTGATAACGGGCCAGGGGCAGAAATTAAAAACGGCAATTTGTATCGGGAAAAAGGCGTTGGTTTAGCGAACACCAGAGAAAGATTACAAGCATTATACGGAGATAATTTTTCATTAGTTGTTTCCAATAATAGTCCGTCTGGTGTTAAAGTAAATATCAGGATGCCGTATGAGCTTGGGAATACTTAATGAATAAAATATTATCGACCATCATTGTTGACGATGAACCACTAGCCCGCAAAGGTTTATCGGTACGATTACAAGAACATAATGATATAAATATTATTATGGAATGCAAAAATGGCCGCGAAGCTGTTGAAGCCATTCGTGCTCATAAACCTGATTTAATGTTCCTGGATATACAAATGCCCGGCTTAAATGGTTTTCAGGTTATTCAGAGTATTATTGAGCAAGGTCTGGTGATGCCAATAGTGGTATTTGTTACGGCTTTTGATCAATACGCGATTAAAGCATTTGAAGTACATGCACTCGATTATATTTTAAAACCAGCTGACGAAGAGCGGATTGCCCTTACGCTTGATAAAGTACATCAGCACATACAAAGTGAAGATGACACTTTACATAAAAGCCAACTGGTAAAATTGGTCAGTGATGTTACAGGCAATGATTGTGAACAAATTCTTGAAGAGCTGGCAAATAACAAACCCGTGAGTTTATCCTCCTATGCTGAAATTCTGCCAATAAAAGACGGGGGAGCAGTGAATAGGGTGCCGATAAAAGAGATTTTATGGATAGATGCTGCGGGTGATTATATGTGTGTTCATACCGAAAAAAATACCCATATTTTAAGACAAACAATGAAGGAACTTGAAGCGTTTTTAGATCCCAAGCTGTTTCTTCGCAGCCATAGATCGACCATTGTTAACATTAATTATATTGATAAATTTTGCAGTCAATTAAACGGTGAATACTATTTAGTGTTAGCAAATGGGAAAGAATTAAAAGTCAGCCGTAGTTATAAAGAAAAGGTTAAGCAAGCTGTTGTTAGTTAGTGTGGTTAGTGAGTTAGTTAGCTTAATTTTAATTCCAATAATGGTTGTGAATTTGATCACCACTGAATCTGTGAAATTCAAATCTACAAATTAAAAGTCAGATCTAATCCAGCAACGAAACGATTCGATGATACTGGCTTTAATCAATTTCATCTATATTTTTTTGGCTCTGTTCCTCTTTTTCAATAAAATGATAAGCTCGCCTTTCAACTTTAAGTATGGATTTATTGGTAACATATAAGGCATGAAAAGC
>JABSOJ010000748.1 GCA_013216005.1 Alteromonadaceae bacterium
ATATTGTCATTTAATTTGAGCCGAGAATTATGAATTCAAGCCCGTTATCATTAAAAGTGAGCCCATTCGCAATTATTGTGAGCCCGTGGTTGGCCTTATTCGCATTTAATCTGAGCCGAACTTTCTCGATGTAATCAAGTCCTATGCTCGATAAATGCAAGCCGCTACATCTAGAAGCTTTAACGGAAATGTTAAATCCAGCAACACCATCTAACGAAAGGATTAGCGGGGTAAGTCTAACAATGCGCAAATGCAATCTTTGTTCAAACAACTCCTTGACTTTGCCTTGGGTCGATACATGTCATACCTGCGGTTTTAATATCAATTCTTATACAAAAAAAGTACTGAACTATGTTAGACGTAATGCAGGGTTTTCATTAACGGATATGGCAAAACTAACGGGGTTTACTACTGGTCAGATTGAAAATTATGAAAAAGGGGCAGTCGAAGACGGCTACTACCAAGCCTTTAAAAAAGTGATAACACACCACTATAAAAAATAAAAACATCCCTAGCAAAATACAAAAGGAAAGTAGTAAATGAAAATTCTCCCTTACATATTTTTAATTGTCGGGTTGGGAAATGGTATATACGCGCTTGTTAGTATCATAGAGACAACCGAACCACACCGATGGTTAAACTACTTACCTTTTTGTTTGCTGGCATTAGGATGCTTTATAGGAGCGTTTGCGATTGCTTATACAAATAATCATTTACCTGAAGGTGAAATATTTTATATGCATGAACATCAAACAGAGGGGGATTTTATTAAGTGGACGAACTTACCTAAATTGAAAGTACATGGTCAATTAACGGAACCGCCTAACGTTGGGGATATACTTATTTATATAACGCCGTCTGATGAAACATTCAAATTTCAATTTTCTCTTATCAAAAAGATGCAAAAAACAGAAAATATGTTTTTCGGACGGGTTAAGTTAATAGGTGAAATTAACACACTATCAACAGATAGCGAATAGGAGACATAATATGGCAATTATAAAAAAAATTGAACATATAAACGGCTTGTTTATCGTGCAATGTCCCGGCTGCAAAATAATTCACCACAAACATACACAAGGCAACAGCGCTAAATGGACTTTTAATGGCTATATGGAAAAGCCAACCTTAACCCCTTCATTATTCCTTAATAATGGTCAATTAAACCCGATTCAGCCTAATTGTCATAGTATTAACTGTAATGGATTTTGGCGGTGGTTAACGGATTGCTCTTATGAATTTATCAGAAGACAAAAAGTGCCAATGATTAACATTGAATAACGCTTTATTAAACGTAAACAAATAAAGGAAAAATCTTATGTCTGAAGTTGTATATTTTTCTACCAAAGAAGTGAAAATCAAATTTAATTTAATTAACATTGTCGTCTTATGTCCTGGTCGCATGATTGATAAGGAAGTCGATTGCTTCCCTTATGTTGTTATAAACGACAATTATTTATTTTATGCTAATAGAGGATTTACCGCAATAAATGAACTGTTACAAATAGGTTTTTACAATAAAGAAGAATACAAAATATCTACCAAATATTTTAAAGAATTAATGTCCCCTTACCCTGATAAATGTTAACAAACCCGAGACAGCCTGGTAAGCTTCTTCTTTTATTGATATGGTTCGCGGTTTACCCACCATAGAAAAGAGTTAAATATATTCAATGAACAAAAACCCAAACCATCTAGTCAGTTGAAAATATGTCATAGATTAATCCCTTATGGATAAAGGGCTCCAAGAGG
>JABSOJ010000749.1 GCA_013216005.1 Alteromonadaceae bacterium
AAAAATAGAAGGTTTCGGTTTGTGCAGCTTACAGTTTATGAATCACCCCACCTTTTAGTGTCGTATTTTTGCATTGAGATAATGTCGTATGTTTGCTATCTTTAAATTAAATATGTTGGAGTTTTATTATGACCATAGCTAATAAAGTAAAAACGAGACTAAATCGTTCAAAACAGTATGTATTTGCGCGTGCAGATTTTACTGATATTGCAGGCTATGACCAAATAGGACGAGTATTAAAAAAACTTGTTGATACAGGCGATTTATTACGTATAGGTTATGGTCTTTATACCAAGGCAAGAGTAAATCGTATCACTGGAAATTTAATGCCAGCTTCTCCTGCTGGAGCTGATGGTGTTTTATTAGAAGCGATAGAAAAACTTGGTGTATCTTATAAATTTGATGAATTTTCACAACGAAGCATTGATGGTGATAGCCTGCAAGTACCCGCTTCATTTCAAATTATTACCAATAATCGTTTCAAACGTAAAATTGTTGTAAGCAACCGAGCTATCAATGCCAATTGATAATAGTTTGTTTTTAGATGTTTCCGATGCTCTAGGTATGGGGAACCCTGCCATTGTTGAAAAAGACTACTACGTTGTTGCACTGTTAAAATTATTATCAGAATTATCATCTGATACACATTCATTAGTTTTTTCGGGTGGTACAGCGTTAGCTAAATCAGGAATTAAAACTCATCGAATGTCAGAAGATGTTGATATAAAAATCATCCCTAAAAATGTTCTTACAGACACATCAAAAACTCAAAAGAGAAAAGCCAGAAAAAAACTGCATCATCAAGTTCTTGAAATTATTAATTCCAACAATTTATTCATCATTGAAGACAAAGCTATAATTTTTGATGAATACCGTTATCAGCAATTTAATATTCGCTACCCTCAAGCTCATTCGAAAGCCCCATGTTTAAGGCCCTTTATTAAATTAGAGCTAATAGAAACCTTACTTTATGATGAAGTGAATCAACGCGCAATATCTTCATTAACAAATGAAGTTATGCAAGAGGCAGCCGAAATTGAATCAATGAACTTCACAAGCATTGTCAGTACACAAGCTGAAAAGTTAATTTCAATGCTCAGAAGAACAGCAAGTTATACACGTAATGACCAAAGAGATGATGATCCTGCATTGATACGACATATTTATGATACTTATTATATTCAATTAGCCAATCAAGCTAATATTCAAAAAGTAGTCCCATTGGTTGCTAAAGTAATAGCTGAAGATATTACTCGATATGGCAATCAACATAATGAGTTTGTTCAACATCCGGTAAAAGAATTAATGTTTGCTTTGATGGTGCTGGAAGAAAATAAGTTATTTAAAACACGTTTTAATCAATATGTTGTGCCAATGGTTTACGGTAATAAACTAATAACGTGGCAAGAAGCGTTTAAAGTATTTAAGTTATTTGCTGAAAAAGTTTAACTGAAGTTGATAAAAATTACAGTTAAATCATAGGGCTTTAAATAATGTTATTTATTTGATTTTATGACGAATTTTAGCTTTAGTTAAAAACCCCTCCACAAATTTTTTATTAAATTCAGTATATTGTCCGTTTTTGATTGGTTCTTGAGAATTAATTACTTTGCGATCAATGATAGTTTGTTCTTCATATCCCATATCTGTTTTTTGAGCTTGATCGATTAGTTCATCTGAAATTTTCATGCGATCATTTATTGCGTCTTGCTCGGTTACTTTATTAGATTTATATTGTTCTTATACC
>JABSOJ010000750.1 GCA_013216005.1 Alteromonadaceae bacterium
AATTCCAACAATATTAAAAAAGCCAAAAATATAAACGGTAAATTGGTTGAAAATGGTCATATTTCGACAGCCTAGGGATATGCCCTGTGGACTATTAAATATTCAATGCGTATTCTTGCTGATTTCACAACTTGGATGCAAGAGCAGCAAGTTGTGATAACAAATCTTTCAGTACATTCAGTCAATACTTATTTCCTACTGCGTTATCAGACTTTTCGTCCTCACCGTGAGGATTGGGCTATTCTGATGAAGTTGCTCAATTATCTTGTAATGATAGGTATAATTGATGAACCAATAAAGGTCGTTAATAATTATGCGATTGATATATATTACAAGAGTTTCAGCAATATTTAATTGAACAACGGAATCTTGCACCTATAACAATTAAAGGCTATATCAATAAGGTAGAGCATTTTCTTACGTATTGCTATACAGATAAACCGCTAAAAATGGATACTTTAAATGTATCAGAAATCACCAATTACATGTTACAGCAAGCTAGCCGTTATAGTCCTGGACATACCCAATCGATAGCTTCAGGTTTACGTAATTTTTTTCAATTTTTGTTCCTACAGGGAATGACAATAACAAATTTTACGCAATGTGTTTTGGCCCCTGCACGAAGACAATTATCAACATTACCAAAATTTATGACAACTGATGATGTAGAACTGTTGTTGAAAAGTATTGATCAAGATACACCAAACGGTCGTCGTAATTTTGCAATTCTTCAGTTACTAGCACGATTAGGTCTGCGCTCTGGTGAAGTTGCATCACTCACTTTAGATGATATCAACTGGAATGAAGGAATCATAACAGTAGGCGGTAAAGGTGGGCATAAAGATCAGCTCCCATTACCGCATGAAGTTGGACAGGCAATAGCCAACTACCTATGTGATGGACGACCTAATTGTTCTACACGATATGTGTTTGTTCGGCTTATAGCACCACTGCGTGGTTTTATCCATGGTGGTGCTGTTGGAACAATTGTACGTCGAGCCTTGAATCACGCTGGCCTTCATCCTGCACTTAAAGGTGCTCATCTGTTACGTCATTCACTGGCTACTGGATTACTTCGAGACGGAGCATCATTAACTGAAATTGGTGAACTGTTACGACATCGTAACCTTTATACCACACAGATTTATGCCAAAGTTGATGCTACTGCTTTACGTAGACTAGCGCCTACGTGGCCAGGAGGTAAAGTATGAACACATTACATCAAACGTTAAGTGACTATCTTTCTTTACGTCAGGCGATGGGGTTTAAATTACATGAAGCTCAACGATTACTTCCCCAATTTATTAATTTTCTTGAAGCTCAAGGAGCTGAATACATCACTACTGATTTTGCAGTAAAATGGGCAACTATGCCCGATACCGTTCAACCAGCAGAATGGGCTAAACGACTATGTTTAGTGCGTGTGTTTTCTCGATTTTGCAGTTCAATTGATCCTCGTACAGAAATCCCACCGATAGGTTTATTACCATTTAGTTCACATCGATCATCACCATACATATACAGTGATATTGAAATTAATAAATTACTTCAAGCTGCAGGTCAATTGCCTTCACCTACAGGACTGCGTGCTCATACTTATGTTACTGTTTTTGGCTTGCTTGCCGTCACTGGTATGAGAATTAGTGAATTGGTATTCCTTGAAGATAAAGATGTCAATATTGAACAAGCTGAGTTGACGATCCGTGACACTAAGTTTGGTAAGTCTCGCTGGCTCCCTCTGCATC
>JABSOJ010000751.1 GCA_013216005.1 Alteromonadaceae bacterium
TATGTATCTGGAACTAAGTTCGTATAACTAGCTGTTCGTAAATTAGATGCTTGACTCCATTCGTCATCAAAACCAACTAATCTAAAAGAATACATGTTATTACCTGGCTCTTTAAAATCAAGAGCAGCAAACCTGAACTTAATATTCTTTATATCGAAGTTTAAATTGATTAACTTTTTATCATCGCTCAGATGCTGGTTAGATAATTCATTATCAATCCATACATCAGTGATCACTACGGCTGGAATATGTTTATTTAACTCGGCTTGAGCAGGGGTGACTTTAGTGATACCGCTATGCCCACCGAAAAAAACGCTACCATTTTTCCCTTTAGAAACTGAACGATACACAAAATTAACTTCTTGTAACTCATGATTATAATCATAATTTATAAAACGTTTTCGTGTGTTTCCCAATTGAGAAATACCAGCGTTGGTACTCAACCACAACGCGCCAAAATCGTCTTCAACCATTGCTTTTATATTAACGTTAGCCAAACCATAAGCTACATCGAAATGCTCAAAAATATCATTATCAGGATTATATCTGTCCAAAGAGCGTTTAGTGCCTATCCATATATCACCATCTTTAGTTTGATAAATTGTGGTAATCACATTATCACTAATACTATTTTTAAAATTTGATTGATGAACATACTTAACAAACTCTTTGTTTCCCGGATCCAATCTGGCAAGACCACCACCGTTAGTTCCCACCCAAATCCTATTGAAATTATCCTGATAAATTGACTTTATATTGTTACTATTTAGTGAGCCCGAAGCATTACCATCCGCATTGTATATAGTAATTAAATTTTTATGACTTTCATCTATTCGTATGAGCCCAGAATGTACAGTGCCAATCCATAAGCGATCATTATTATCAAACATAATTGTATTAATATTTTTGATCTTTATTTTTTCCAGCAATTTATTTTGAACTGTTATTCTTTTACGTTTTTTATCTATTTTATATAAACCACTTTGACCTCCAAACCATAATTCACCTGATTTATTTTCATCTATTGCCCCCAGATCTATGTCAGTAAATTTAGCAGGAAACATAAATCGGATAATAAAGCCTGTTTTATTATTTTTATAAAAAATCGCTTCTTTTGTCACTAGCCACAGTACCTTTTCTCTATCTACATAAGTGGCCAGCACAGGGGGTAAATTTAATACTGAACCATTTTTGGTAACATAATCAGATCGATTTTCAAAAACAGCGGGCTTTGAATCAATTTTAACTAAACCAGAATCAAAATTCGCTAACCAAAGCAACCCTGATGAATCAATAAGCATAGCTCTAATATTATCGCTGTTAAATAGTCGATAATTTTTTTTATTCGCTAGTGTTTTTTCATTTGATAATACGATGAATTTTTTATTTTTAAGATCATATTGATAAAGACCACTTAGAGTTCCGATCAAAAGATGATGGTTTTTATCTTGACGGATCCGGGTAACGGAAATATCAATTGATGAACTTTCGGGATTAATGGCTGTAAAGCTCTCGGTTTGAATATCGAATATACCCAGCCCTTTCTCTGTACCAACCCACAAAGTATTTTTTGCATATTGATTGGTATCATTAATTTTATCTTTGTTTTTAACTACATGCAGAGTTCGTATTAATGAATGGCTTAATGACACTGAATTTGATGGTTCATGATAATAGCGGGTAAAAACCTCTTTATTTTTATCAAATTTATTTAAACCATCGCTGGTAGCAACCCAAAGTAT
>JABSOJ010000752.1 GCA_013216005.1 Alteromonadaceae bacterium
CAATTGTTATTTCTGGATCAAAAATTCAGGGCTGATACTTGCGCCATAAATCGCTAGATCAAAGCGTTCACCGGCTTATTCAGACACCAATTAGCGATATAACATTCGAAGACGAGCGATCAAGAGCATAGCTATCATCAACCAATAATCGAACGAACCACCACTGGATGAATTCGAGTCATCGTCATTACTAGCTGGAACATCATTATCAATAATGGAAACATTCGCCGTTTGATTGTTGCCTAATGTGGCACTTACTGGATTCGATAAAATCACACTAAAAGTTTCAGTATTTTCATCTAAGGTATCATCAGTGATATCGATGCTAATGGTTTGACTCATTTCGCCGTTACTGAAATAAAGGGTGCCATCAGTCACTGAGTAATCATTGCCGTTGATCGCGCTGCCATTGGTCACGAAATAATCCACACTTACATCCCCATAACCACCAACGATTCGTTGAACAGTGATGGTTACACTGCCAGCACTTTCATTGACTGAATAGTTTTCATCGCTAAACTGTAAAACACCTGCATCAGGTATCTCACCTCCATTGTTGTTTTCGACTACTTTGTAGATCCATTCTGCCAAGTTTGGCATTCTTGCGCCTGTATCAGTTCCATCTCTTGAATCTAATTCCCAGTGGCCATCTGTCCATATCTGGGTAATTTCCACATACGGATCTTCGTAACCAATTGCTGAAGGATGTTCTTTTATTGCTTTAAAAAATGTTCCTCGGTTTCCGGCTTGCCAATTAGCTTCGGCATGCTCAAAAGCGAACTTAGCGCTATGGGATTCATCGGCTGGGTAGAGGTCGGGATGGGCATGGACAACAGGTAAGGGAACGTTTGTAAGAAGTTCCGGATCTGTTAGGTTCACACTCTGGCCAGCTTGTTGGTACAGATTCCACATCCATAACCCCTTGATACCAGATACTGTTTGCTTGTAAGCAATGTCATTGAATAGAACACCGCCAGCAGAACCGCCACCTACAAATATTTGATCAGGGTTAATTTTGTATTTTTCGGCATTGTCTTGAAGGTAATTTATGAGGGCAATTCCATCATTTATCCCGTCAGTTACACCTGCAGGGGTTCCACCGTGTAAGCGGTAGTTCATACCAACGTAAACAACATCATCATTCTGAAGCAGCGGTCCCGCCAGAGTCATTCTCCTTTTACTCCCGCCGGTAAAACCTCCACCATGAGCATAAACATATACGGGGAAGGGACCAACGCCACCTGGAACCCAAACATCAAATAACTGGTTATCACCTACGTTTGAGTCACCAGAAGGCAATTTGTCGGGATCTACCAAAACCTCAGGGCCATAGGCTTCGTTGGGGAAGGTAGGTTCTCCGCCTTCCTGCCAAAACCAGTCTATCTGATCTGCTGTAACCCAGTCTGCCTCTGGGTGTGCATCAGCATACACATTAACTCCCAAAATAAGTATTCCTATAAACGGTACCAGTTTTTTTATCGTCTTGCGGATTAACCCGCTTGTTTTCAAATCACTCATAATTATTAATTATCATTTATTTATATGAAAAATTAAAACCACCCAAGAATAAATTTACAAACAGGATAGAATTGCGCGTAAGAACCGTACTTTATTGCTAACATCAAACCTAATAACTTTACTTAACTTTACATTTCTTTGATAAAAAAAAACAATTATATTTAATTCATCTTACAAGATCATCGTCCTGAAGATTATTCAAAGATTCAAATTTAGTTTCAT
>JABSOJ010000753.1 GCA_013216005.1 Alteromonadaceae bacterium
CAATGTTGGGTTTTCCGCCTTCGGTAACCATTCACTAAACAACAAAACTTAATCAGTTTTATAGAACAGTTCAATCACGATTGAACTGCAGGATAGCTATGAATTGTGAACCGTAATGCCTTGAATTTGATCAGTGCCAAAATTAACAATAATTGTTCCGGTAAAACTGGTAACTTTACAAAGTTGCGGAATTATACAGGAGAGTAGCTTGTGGGGGAATGAGCATTGGTAAAACATATCCTAGCTTACATTGTTACTTTTACAAAGCCAGTAACATAACGATTAACTCTGGACATACATTTCGATTTTAAAATAGCATTTTGTACTCAAAAACTGACTTCAAAGTGTGTTAATCAGCTTACAATATTGCTAATAGCTTTTGATTCAAAATGTTAGATCTGTCCAGTGCCACGGTGTTGAGCTATACACAAGCAACAATGACAGCGTTGTCTTTTATGTTTTTTTTACTGTAGTATTGAAAAATACAACGAATAGTTACTATTTGTAACTATAAATGATTGAGGGAAAACAATGGTTCGGTATAAAGCGTTAGACGCATTAAGAGGACTCACAATTGCTTTGATGATCCTGGTGAATACACCTGGAACCTGGTCCTATGTCTATTCACCACTGTTACATGCCGACTGGCATGGAACAACGCCGACTGATCTGGTTTTTCCTTTCTTCATGTTTATCATTGGTTCGGCGATGTTCTTTTCTTTTAGAAAGTTCGATTTCGTCTTTTCATCCAAACAATTTCTCAAACTTGCTAAGCGAAGCGCGACAATATTTTTTATCGGTCTCATGCTTAACGCCTATCCATTTTACGATACGGTTTTTAATGAGCTAAGAATTCTTGGGGTATTACAGCGCATTGCACTGGCTTATTTTCTAGGAGCGACCATTGTTTTATTATTAAATCGTACCGGTGTGTTCTTAACATCTATGGTTATTTTGCTTGGATATTGGGCGCTATTGGCAACAGTTGGGACAGATAATGCCTACAGTTTGCAGCATAATTTGGTTACACAAATAGATCTCGCCCTACTAGGTGAAAAACATTTGTGGGCGGGCAAAGGCGTGCCGTTTGACCCTGAAGGATTACTCAGCACGTTACCCGCGGTAGTTAGTGTATTGTTTGGCTTTGAATTGACGCGTTACTTAACTAATATCGACAACAAAATTCAAAGCGTAAAACAGCTGTTGCTGATCGGCGGTATCGCCATTATTGTTGGGCAGTTTTGGTCTTTCTGGATGCCAATAAATAAATCGTTATGGACCAGCACATTTGTTATTTACACGGCAGGTATTGCCAGTTTGGTATTGGCGTTTTTTGTTTGGCTTATCGATATAAAAGGCAATGACAAATTGGTTGAACCATTAATGGTATATGGTACTAATCCATTATTCGTTTTTGTTCTTTCCGGGCTTTGGGTGAGTACCTACCCACTAATAACTATCGCAGGTAAAAATCTACATCAATGGATTTTTCAAGGGTTTAGTTCAATATTTGAGGTAACGTTGGCGTCATTTTTGTACGCACTATCCCATGTCATTCTTTTTTGGTTGATATCCAAAATACTGTATCAGCGCAAGATATTTATCAAGATATAGAAAGTGCAGTCAGATAAATAACAAGCCTGAGTAGGGTCAGAACAGAATGGCACTTAGTTAAGCACCTTCCGTCTGATTTTAAACAACTATTTTACCTTTTTAGGATGACCATTTTTTAATA
>JABSOJ010000754.1 GCA_013216005.1 Alteromonadaceae bacterium
GCTGTGCAGGCAATTCGTCTTGCAGAACAGAAAGGCATCGTTGCCAAAGAGAATGATCCAACCAAAGACTCCTAAAAGATTTAAATCTTCAAAATCAAAAGAAAATTCTATTGTATTATCTAAAAAAATAAAACAAAAAAAGTTAAAAACGAGAAGATAAATAAATAAAATTATTAATATTATCAACCATTATCTATATACTTATCCACAAGTGCAATATTGACAATGAAATAAAATACATATTTTTATTTACCAACAACCTAACCTGTTATAATTTATATAAATATACATCTATTTATAGTCAGTTTTTGCCAAAATAAATTAAATACAATTATTTGATATGACAATATATTCAGCATTTATACATATTCGTCAAATAGTTTATGTTAGAAAACTGTGGATATAATATGATCCCGAGGATCATATTAGGATCAATACTTGTTCTAATATTAAATACACAATATTAAACATTGACAACCTCGCCTTCTAGCTATAAAATTTCGCCTCATTTTTATACCCAGTGTGCTCTTTACGGCTGTTTTGCCAGGGCAACAACAACCGACGGATTAGCGTAATGAAAAGAACATTTCAACCTAGTATATTAAAGCGTAAACGCAACCACGGATTCCGTGCTCGTATGGCTACTAAAAACGGCCGTGCAGTAATTGCTCGTCGCCGTGCAAAAGGCCGTGCAAGTCTTAGCGCTTAAACTTTTTTGTTGTTAGCAACTTTTGTTATTAACAAATAAAGATAAAGTAACAAATATGGTTACTTATAATTTTAATCGGGAGTCACGCTTGTTGACTCCCGATCATTTTCAAGCGGTATTTTCTAAACCACTCCGTTTTGGCTCAAGCCATATCACCATTTTAATCACTCCAAATTTAGATCAACGAAACCGTTTAGGTTTAGCCATTGCTAAAAAGCGTGTTAAATT
The DNA here is from genome assembly GCA_013216005.1 of Alteromonadaceae bacterium. GTDB lineage: Bacteria > Pseudomonadota > Gammaproteobacteria > Enterobacterales > Alteromonadaceae > JABSOI01. The sequence goes on from JABSOJ010000754.1 coordinate 938, forward strand.
AGCTGTGCAAAGAAACCGTATCAAAAGACAAATTCGTGAAAGCTTCCGTTTAAATCAACATAATTTACCCCATATAGATATGGTAGTTATGGTTAAATCTGGAACTGATAAGCTAGATAACAGTGAAATTAATCGACAATTAGAAAAAATATGGCGAAAAGTAATACAGCGCCACAAACGCTAGCAATATCTTTTATAAAAGCTTACCAACGTTGGCTTAGCCCACTGTTAGGCAATAACTGTCGATTCAATCCAACCTGTTCATCTTATGCTATTGAAGCAATAAATAGCTTTGGTGTTATAAAAGGGTGTTGGCTAGCAAGCAAACGTATACTAAAATGCCACCCATTACATGCGGGAGGAAATGATCCCGTGCCAACTTCAAAAAAAGAGAAATAACAAATTATGGAATCCCAACGCAGTTTTCTTTTTATTGCACTATTAATTGTAAGTTATTTGCTATTTCAACAATGGCAAATTGAGAATGCTCCAATTGTTACTCAACCAGCAATAAACCAATCATTTGAAAATACATCAAATTCAAATGGTGACTTTGTTCCGGAATCTTCTGAAGTAGCAATGACTACTCCAAATGTAGAGTCTACAACTCCAAATGCACAGCTAATAAATATTACTACTGATGTGTTTAAAATTCAGATAAATACCCGCGGCGGAGATATAGTTAACGTAAAACTAATTGACTATGAAACCGAACAGGGCAGTGGCATCCCTTTTACACTTATGCAAAATGGATCACAAAAATATATCGCACAAAGTGGTTTAACCGGTGCTAATG
>JABSOJ010000755.1 GCA_013216005.1 Alteromonadaceae bacterium
CCACGACGCGCTAAAATTCCGCCATGCACTTTCGGATGTAATGTTTTAACGCGACCGTCCATAATTTCAGGATGACCGGTGTAATCAGAAACTTCAGTCACTTGAATGCCGTTGTCAGCCAAAAGTTTCGCTGTGCCGCCCGTTGATAAAATATCAACACCTTTTTGAGCTAAGCTACGTGCGAAATCTACAATACCTGTTTTATCCGACACACTTAACAGTGCGCGTTTTATTGGGCGTGGAGTATCCATTGCTATTATATTTACCTTTAATGTAGTGTAACTATATAAAAATTTAAAAATAAAAAAATAAAAGCACCCTAAGGTGCTTTTTTTCGGCAGGGCAAACCTGCCACTAAATTAATTCATTCCGTATTTTTTTAATTTCTTACGTAATGTGCCGCGGTTAATACCTAACAAGTTCGCAGCGCGGGTTTGATTACCACGCGTATATTGCATTACTTCTTCTAACATTGGCGCTTCTATTTCAGAAAGTACCAGGTCGTACATATCATCTACATCATTACCATTCAATTGCGATAAATAATTTTTAATAGCTATTTTTGCTTGGGTACGTAAAGGCGATGCCTTTGTTTGAGTTTGCAAATCACCGGTAATAAATGGAGAGGAAATATTTTGTTCAAACATAAAGTTCAGACTCTTTCTTAAGTTAAATTATCAAAATACAGATTTAAAGCATCAAGTTGTTCACTCTTAGACTCTAAACCATTGAATATAGATCGAAATGTCGTCTCTTGGTCATTAACGTTACTACTTAACAAATAAGGTGTTCGCATATACCAGGAAACATGTTTGCGGGCGAATCTCACCCCCAAAAAATCACCATAAAAGGTATGTAATTCCATTACATGCTCAACTAATGTTGAACGCACTTCATCTAAGGTTGGAGCCAACATATGTCTGCTGGTTTTCAAGAAATGATTAATTTCCCGAAATATCCAAGGATTACCCTGGGCTGCACGACCTATCATTATGGCATCAGCTCCGGTGTAGCTTAATACTTGTTCAGCTTTATCAGCTGAACTAATATCACCATTAGCTACGACGGGAATATCAATCGCTTTTTTAATCGCCTTAATGGTATCGTATTCCGCATTACCTTTGTAAAAGTCATTACGGGTACGACCATGGACAGCCAAAGACTGAATACCATTAATCTCAGCGATTTTCGCAATTTCTACACCATTGCGAGTATTTTCGCACCAACCGGTACGAATTTTCAGTGTTACTGGAATATCAACAGCATTAACAACAGATTTAACAATCTGCTCAACTAATGCCGGTTCTTTCAATAACGCTGAACCCGCTAATTTTTTATTCACTTTTTTTGCTGGACAACCCATATTAATATCAATTATCTGGGCGCCTTTATCAGCATTAACCTGAGCAGCAAAAGCTAATTCTTCGGGACATGATCCGGCAATTTGCACGGAACGTATTCCTGCGTCATCACTATGCAACATTCTGCGTTTAGATTTTTCCGTATCCCAAACTTTAGGATTTGATGAAATCATTTCTGATACGGCTAACCCTGCCCCCATCCTACAACATAATTGTCTGAACGGTTGATCTGTGATCCCCGCCATTGGCGCGAGCATGACATTACTCATTAAGGTATATGGGCCTATCTTCATAGTGCTGTTTTTTTGAGCTCTCAGTCAAAAGGGCGCTCATCTTACGTGTTTTTTGGGTGATTGGAAAGCATATAA
>JABSOJ010000756.1 GCA_013216005.1 Alteromonadaceae bacterium
TACCGTGAACAGGAACAACCGCAATATTATCGCCATTTTCAGGGCTACCAAGTGCAATGATGCCGACCTTACCAGCACTCATCATTGTGTCACTGGCGGACCCTAAGATTTTACTTTTCAAGAAACTGGTCACCGTATCCGCCAATTCAGCCGTAGATAATAACGGTTGGTTAAACGCCATTTGGGCAATATGTGCAAAGTTCATCATTTTAGGCATAGTATTTTCTCGACTTCGGCAATGCGCTCAGGTGAAGCGCTTTGTATTTTTGTATGAATGTTTTGGTTGTTTTGGCTTTTGGAATCCACCATGTTTAACGGCGTAATATATTTATCTCCCCCTTCAACAGGCGGTAAATTTTCCAGACGACGAATATCATTTACCGATAACCAACCCCATTGGCGTGCCATCGCATACGATTCGTAACGGGTTTTTAAATCCCCCCGAATTAAACCGCTGACATTAAATTCAATGAAATATTGCGCACGCTCTGAGGGTAATAATAAGTCTCTGCGCATCGCAGATTCCCAACGTTTTAACCAGGGCAGTAAACCAAAAATTAAAAAGTTTAAGTTTTGTTGTTCAATGGATTTATAAGACTCTCCGGCATTTTCACCGAGCATCGCTAACGGAATACCGTACAACCGGGCTATATCAGCAATCGACATTTTACGCGCTTCCAGTAATTGCGCTTGTTCGTTGGTCATCGCCATTTGCTTATAGGTCATGCCCTCTTGCAGCATGGCGACCGAAAACATATTTCTTAAACCGGAGTTTTTAGCAATGAATGAATTGACGACCTTATCCACTCCGTCTTGTGTACCAATGGCTTTGACTTCTTTCGGACGTTCAATGACACCGGATAATGTGGTGCCATTTGAAAAAACGCTGGACGCATGTTGTTCAACCGCCAGGGCTAAACCAATGGCATCAGCACTGGTTTGTAAGGGGGACAATCCTTGAAAACCATCTAAACTAAAGGCTTTAACATGGTGTATCAAACGCATCGGCAGCGTTTCTTTTTCTTCAATCAAGTGATAATACGGCAGACCATCTTTGCCTTTCAGTATTTGCACTTTATCCCGGTGAATGGGGATCAACTCCTGAATTTCACCTTTGTTATTACGATCAATCAATGCCAGGTGATTACCGTTTAAACCGAGAAAACCTTGAGCCGTTTCAAAATATTCAAAGCTGCTGTCTTTTTGGTTCGGCTGGTAATGCAAAATATTATACAGCGGGTGATCAAGCGCTTTACTGCGTTGATCACCGTGACGTTTGTACACTTCACATGGCAATTGCGCCACCGATTCAGCCAATAACGTTACCGCACGATAAACCGCTGATTGTGCCAGGGCCGTTTCAGGCGTGACAATGATCCCGGATTTTGCCGACACCGCACGAGACGCACCAAAGATACTGTAATTTTCCGCAGCCCCTGAGCTGCTGGTCCATAAACTAGAAAAGAACATCGTTATTTCTTCCCTGTTTTTTTGTCACAAATGCGACTGTAAGCAGTTGCCCGTGACATTAAAAAAGAAAACAACAACAGCGATAAACCCACCACAATAAAACCTGCGGCCGGATAAATTAAATAAGCGCCATAAGAAATGAGACCTACACCGGAAAAGCCAATCGCACTACTTAATATATCTTTTAACATCCTACTTCCGCCGTATCATAAATAGAGTCAGGTTCAACAGGCTCACGCTCTTGCAGCATGGC
>JABSOJ010000757.1 GCA_013216005.1 Alteromonadaceae bacterium
AAAGATCTTCAAACTTTAAAAGCAGCTACACCCCATACGTAATAAGACATGTAGACTTTCCGTTCAGGCACTAGTTAAAGATTTGAATGCGTAGGATGGGTTAGCCAACGGCGTAACCCATCATTTTGTAGAACGCAACTTTCAGATAAGAGTCTTTAAAACTGGTGTTTTGATGGGTTACGCCTTCGGCTAACCCATCCTACGCGCTGGAATCTTGAGCTGACAATTAAATGCAGATAAAACATGGATTATGGGCATAGCAACACTTAACCTGCACATAGCCAATCAGCTCCCTTTTTCTATTGTTAGAGTCAACAGGGATACCAAAACGGACTTTACAGGGCACCATTTTAGGTTTAGCTGATAATAGATATAGTATGTGCTATATTTGGTGGCACAAAGAATCTAAGCTTTTCAATCGAAGCTACTCAATCAAATATTGGGGAGCAATAAATAAAAAATAGTTTAAAAATAACTTACAGTACATAAAAAGCGTGTTACAAGTTTTGTAGGTTAAATTAATTATCAGTTAGGGATCTTTAATTTTGAGCAAAGAATTTATTCACCAGAGGATATGTATTTTTTCAGGACAAGAAATTGATCCTTCCTCGGACGAGCAAGTATTGAATATTCTGCGGAGTAAATTTAATATTAAACTACCGCAGAGGCGAACTTTGGACGAAGCGCTTGCATCATCAGGAAGCGATCACGAAATTATTAGTTTATTGATAAAATATCGTACTATAAATTAATATTGGATAGAAAATACTGATCAAGCTGGCGTAGGAAACTATCCACAGGTGTTTTTTATTCAATACCTGTTGAACAAAAACGCTTGTTCTGAGAATTTTATTCTGATCATTTCTAGTTCTATGAACTATGAACCATGAACCTTTGCCCAAATTAATCTTGAGGATTTCTATCACGGGGAGAGGTATATTTGCTGATTGGCATAATAACCTGATTAATAGATATATCAATTACAATACTACTATATCAATAAGTTAGATCTTATCAGTATGAGGTGCTTGTTGAGTATTAAAAAAAGTGTTGAATAATTATTTAAAATCCTACGCGATAATTTGTAACTAATTAACTAAACCAAATTTATTAGTCATGCTTATCTTTTTAAAAACAGAACAAAAATATCATGAGAAATAGACCGTGTAATATTGGTGTAATATTTTTTGATGGATTTTTTACTAGAATATATTCAAGGAGTTATTATTAACCGTACAAGAATGATAACAGCATTTTTGTGTGGACATCACTATTGGTTCTACCAATCATTAACTCTTCACACAATGCGTATTTTGTAACATCTCATCATACTGCTGTAAAAGCGGTCCTCGATACATGAATGTATTTATTGAAGCACTTAAACGACACGTGGCAAGCTTACAGTAATATAGTTAACGACAGGGGTGTTACCTATATCTTTGAATATAAGCTAGTTACCCCTTCTCCAAATATGATCTTTTACGGATTAGCTAGAAATAAAACGTTATTAGATAGCACTTCGATTGGAAATCCAATTGACTTGAATAAAGTCTCTGTCACGATCAATGGCGTACCTGCAGATATTAATGTCACCGGCTATGTACCAGTTAAGTGTTGCTATGCCCATAATCCATTGTTTTATCGGCATTTAATTGTCAACTCAAAATTTCAGCGCGTAGGATGGGTTAGCCGAAGGCGTAACCCATCAAAACACCAGCTTT
>JABSOJ010000074.1 GCA_013216005.1 Alteromonadaceae bacterium
TTTTGTTCTCATTGTCTTGCACCTCAATAAGTTACGTTCATTTATAAGTATAGACAACAATTAGCTACAACAGAGCCTTTTAATCGTGTTTTTTACTTTGTAAAGCAAGGTAGTATGGGTTAGCTGGAGGCGTAACCCATTTGCTGGTTTGTAGGGGGTATTTGCAGTGGTTCTTTGCCGTGGAGAATAGCGCAGCTATTTACTCAGTCTCTGGGCTTTCCTTTCTAATCTCTCGGTGATATTTGTAGAGATTTCTTGAGCTTTTTCTTGTGCAGATTTTACCTGTGTACTGGTCAGTTTATGTAGATCCATATCACGACTCTTTTCGGCAGCACCATAACCATTCTCTGCAGAAATACTATTCCATACCAAAGACATTTCAGTGCTTTTTTCAACACCTTGTCCGTTAAAATATAATAGGGCTAAGTTGAATTGTGCAAGCGCATAATTTTGGTTGGCGGCTAGTTTATAATAACGGGATGCTTTAAAATAATCTTGTTTTGTACCTTTTCCATTCGCGTACATTACGCCCAAATTGAACTGTGCGCTGGCAAGTTCTTTGTTAGCAGCAAGCTCTGTTAGACTGAAGGCCTTTTTTAAATTTATTGCTACTGCAGTCCCTTCAGAATACATGACAGCCAGATCGAATTGAGCATCTGGATTATGCTGTTTCGCAGACAAAGTAAATAGGTCAAAAGCCATTTTAGTATTTTTAGGTTTGCCTTGACCATTTTTGTACAGTAATCCCATTTGGTATTGAGCAGGTGAATAACCCAACTCAACTAATGGTTCAAGTTTCGCTATTGCCGCTTTAAATTTGCCGCGATTTAGATCATACATAGCTTCATCAAGTTCATCCGCGCTGCAGGTTCCTGAAATTAATGCAGTTGCGATAATAAATAATGCTGATATTAGCTGTTTTTTCATATTAGCCTCAGTGGAAAATTATTAATGTTTGTTTATACTTAAGCCCTGAACCTTTATTTTCAGATAGCTTGGATGTAAGTGTAGCAGTTAAATTGAATTTTCAGATGTTTGTGACATTATTTCTTCAATTTGTTCTTCTAATTCAAGCCAATGCATTTCATTTTCTTCAATGTCATTTTTTAACTGAGCCTGTTGTTTTAGTAATTCAGTTAAACGTGTCTTGAACTCAGCCTGATATATTTCACTATCGCCAAGGACTTCTTCCACCTGTGCTAATTCAAGTTGATATTTGTGTACTTTTTTCTCAAATTTATCCGCTTGTTTTCTCAGTGGAGACGCTTTTTTGCGTAATTCGGCTTGTTCTCGACGTAATTGTTTTTTATCGATGACATTTTCATTGACAGTTTTTGTACTTTGCAGGCTTTGTTTTTTATCTTCATTAAGCCATTGCTGGTAATCATCAATATCACCGTTAAAATCGCTGACTTTACCATTGGCAACAAGGTAAAATTCATCAACACAAGATTCCAGTAAATACCTGTCATGGGCAATTAGAATAATAGCTCCGCCAAATTCCTGCAGGGCTAATACCAGGGCTTGACGCATTTCTAAATCTAAATGGTTTGTTGGTTCATCCAGTAAGAGTAACTGAGGTTTTTCTAGCACAATTAAGGCTAAAACTAAACGTGCTTTTTCACCACCAGACATGGTTTTTACTTGAGCTAAAGCTTCATCACCACTAAAACCAAAACGACCAAGAAAGGTTCTGGCTTGTGGTTCGCCAAATTCACGTTTGGCGCGAATAATATGTTCAACGGGACTAGAGCTTAAATGTAGTTGCTCTAATTGATGCTGAGAAAAATAACCTATTTTTAAATCCTGAGCGCAGTATCTGTCACCGGCTAATAATTCAATTTCACCTGCTAAAGATTTTATCAGGGTTGATTTACCAGCACCATTTCGACCCAGTAAACCAATACGACTACCCGGTACCAAGGTGATACCCACATCCTGTAAAATGGTTGTTTGCTGATAACCACAATTTGTTTCGGTAAGGGATAACAATGGATAAGGTAATGATTCAGGTTCTTCAAAGTTGAAAGTGAATTGACTGTCAACATGCGCAGGCGCTAGTTCAGGTAGTTTTTCTAAACGTTTCAAACGACTTTGTGCTTGCTTAGCTTTACTTGCTTTGGCGCGAAAACGGTCAACAAATGAAGTTAAATGGGCTACTTCTTTTTGTTGTTTTTGGTATTGAGCGTCTTGTTGAGCTAGATGCTCTGCACGTTGACGTTCAAAAGCAGAGTAGTTGCCGGAATATAATTTTGCTTTTTGATGTTCAATATGAATAATTTGTCCGATAACATCGTCAAGAAAATCACGGTCGTGTGATATTAATACCAGCGTGCCGGTAAAGCGTTTTAACCAGCGTTGCAGCCAAATTACTGCATCTAAATCTAAATGGTTGGTTGGCTCATCCAATAACAGTAAATCGGCACGGCTGATCAATGCCTGAGCAAGGTTAAGCCGCATACGCCAACCACCAGAAAAATCTTTTACCGGATTTGTCAGTTGTTGCTGTAGAAAACCCAAGCCATGTAATAGTTCACCAGCACGTGCAGGTAAACTGTAACCATGAATAGCATCAATTTTATTGATGACAGTTGCCTCAGCAATACCGTCATCGTTTTCTCTGGCGAGTAATAATTCATGTTCTAATTGGCGAAATTCTTTATCACCATCCATAACATAATCTAACGCGGATTTGTCTAGTGCCGGTGTTTCTTGTTTTACTGTGGCAATTACCCAGCTTGTTGGCATTGAAAGATCGCCGGAATCAGGCGTTAATTCACCTAATAAAGCTGCGAATAAAGATGATTTCCCACAGCCATTGGCCCCAACTAAACCTACTTTGTGAGTGGGATGTATAGTAAAGCTAGAAGCTTTTATCAGGTTTTTAGCACCTCGGTCTAAGCTTAATTCACTGGCTGTTATCAATTGAAAATCCTCTGTCATTCATTTAATAATGACTACAATGACGTATTATTTAATTAAAGGACGCTATTGTCGCTTTTCCTGAGGGGTTTATTCAAGGTAAAATGTATCAACTTAACTATTAATGATGATTTTTTGTGAAGAAAACTACTAAAAAACGTTTTATAGCCAGCGCTATTTGTCCAAAATGCAAAAAAATGGACACTTTAGCACTCACCAAAGAGTTGGGTGTGGAAAAAGTGACCTGTGTAAGTTGTGGCGATCAGATGAGCCAACCTGAAGAACATGTCGCCAAAGAAATAAGAGCTGAGGAACAGGTTATAGGAATTTTTAAACCCTAGTTAATCGTTCGAGTTAAAAATGTGGCGGTGGTGGTTCTATTTCAACTTTGTCACTTTGCGTTGATGAACTGTCTTTGATTTTGCTAGCAATAAGCTGTAATTGATCTTTTAATTCTGCTATTTGTGATTGATGAATGGTTAATTCTTGGTTGAGTTGATCAATCACGTCATCTTGAAAAGCATTGCGTGACTCTAATGCTTCTATTCTGTTATTTAATATTTTTGGTGATGTCATTGTTTGGGTATTGGCCATAATTCAGCATATCCTGAAGAACTTTCGGTGAGTATATGGTTATTATCTCGAAAAACTGCACTATAAACAACCGCACCTGAAGGGCGATTTTTATTTTTAGGCTTTACTCGCCAACTTGCTATTCTTTTGCCCGTTTGAATATCCCATAAATTTACCTTGCGACTTGGTGAGCCGGTTAACAGTTGTTTACCGTCAGGAGAAAATTGTACCGAGCTGAAAACTTCCTGACGATCCAGGTGCTTTAATTGTTTGATCAACAGACCCGTTTTTAGATCCCATATTTTGGCAATTTTCATACTATCTGCAGAAAAGGCATATCGACCTTTAGGATCTAAAGCAACTTTAGAAACACGGCTTGTGTGATTAAAGCGATAAATAACCTGTCCGGAAGAAGTGTCCCAGACATACGCGATAAAGTCGCTACCACCAGACATTGCAACACGGCCGTTTGGTATCATATCAACCGAGTTTATTTTTTCTTTATGCCCCAGGAATTCTAAACGTCGACCTGATGAACGTGTAATATGAAGTACAGTTCCATTGGCTTTTCCGATAAGTAAGTATTTACCATTGTTGGCGATAGCAATGTCGCGGATATTTGAATTCTGTATTTTCCAATATCCCTCGGAATGCCCTGTTTTCATATTCCAAAGAGCAAAATTTTCTCTGCTGGCTGTTAAAACATGGCTGTTATTATCTGAAATATCGACTGCGAGTACTAGGTTATCTGAGTTGTCTTGTTGTTGATACCAATTGAACAGGTTTTCGTTGTTTTCAAGATCCCATAAACCAACGCCATGATAAATAGACGATACAACACTATATTTTCCATCGTTAGATATATTGGCTGCATACGATCCATCTGTCGCATGTTGCCAACGCTGTAACGGTTCTTTACCTGCGGGTTGGCAACCAATAAGATTGTTTAAGCAGAGCAAAATAAACAGAAGTTTTATATAACACTTTGCACTGGCTTTTATGTGGTGGTTACAAATAAACAAAATATTAATACTTTTCTATCTTTGTATTTATAGTTAGTATAAAGTGTTTTTTACGGTATTGTTTAGATTAATATGTAATATTCTGCTCAATATTTAACTATTGCAATAATTAACTTACTGTTTGGGGGAATTCTCCAACTGTGTAATAAAAATGGAGAAGTACATGAAGTTTTTCAAACCCACCTTAGTGGCTATCGCACTTGTTTCAATAATAGGCTGTACAGAACAGACAAAAGAAGAAACAGCGGTTGCGGCAGTTCTGGAAACAGAAATACAAAAACAAGCTTATGGCTTAGGTGCTTCAATTGGTTTGTATATGGAACGTAACCTTGAAGAACATACTAAAATGGGTGTTTCATTAGATAAAGACCTTATTGTTAAAGGTTTTGTCGATAGTTTAAATGGTAAATCATTAATAGAAAAAGAAGAAGTAAAAACATTATTAATGAGTTTAGATCAATCTATGAAAACTAAACAAAAAGAAATGGCAGAAAAAGCCGCTTTAGCCAGTTTAGAAGAAGGCAAAAAATTTCTTGAAGACAACGCTAAAAAAGAAGGCGTTACAGTGACTGAATCTGGTATTCAGTATCTAGTAATGACAGCGGGTAAAGGCGAAAAGCCAAAAGCAACTGATACAGTAAAAGTTCACTACAAAGGTACTTTCTTAAACGGTGATACCTTTGATAGTTCATATGATCGTAATCAACCAGCAGTATTTCCTTTAAATCGTGTTATTAAAGGTTGGACTGAAGGTGTACAGTTAATGTCTGTAGGTGCTAAATTCAAATTTACCATCCCTTCAGATTTAGCTTATGGTCCGGCGGGTAATCCACCAAGCATTCCTGGTAATTCAGTATTAGAATTTGAAATTGAATTATTAGAAATCCAAAAGCCAGATGCGCCAGCAGAAGTTGGTGATAAAGCGCCTGTTAAATAAATAATTCTTTATTTAACAAGTTGAATAAAAAAGCGAGCATTGCTCGCTTTTTTATTTGCTTATCTTTATTTGCCTATCTTTATTTGATTATAGTGGTTTGGCTTTTTACAGTGTTTGTTCCAACAGCAGTGTTAAACGTTTTGCAGCAAGCACTATTTGTTGTTGTAAAATAGCGGAAAACTTTTTGTAATATTCATCAGTTAATTCCAGTTCCCCTTCTTTGATCACACATTTATTACCTTGTTGTAAGCAATAACCCACGTCTGAACGACGAACTAAGTTGAAAGATTCATTCGCCCATTTCCACACGGGAGGATTTTCAGAAAACTGTGGTGATGGTGTTTGTTGCCACTTTTTATTTAACAGACTCAACCATTGTTTATCGCTGTATTTTTCCCTGTAAAGCAAGCAACTATCCCATACCCAATGTAAATTACTGCATTTTCCATCAGGTGAGCTGACTTTAGTGGCGTTTCCACCCAAATCACTGGCAAAGCCGACGTGTAAAGGCTGGTGAATATCTCCAAGCCAGTGCCCCAAAAACATCAAAGCTTGTGATTTTTCCCAATTGTTTTTTCCTTTACTCAGCTTATTTTTATGAAAAAGGATAGCTTGCGGCAGACAATCAGTCAGGCATGAGTTGTTACTCATAAGATCGGAGTTTCTCGGTATATTCACATAATGCCAGACTTTAAATTTCTTATAGTCATCCTCCCTTTTTATTGCATCAGCCCAAGTGCAAGCAGTAGCAAAGGTTATTTTTTCATTTTTTGATAATTTATTATAGCGATTGATTGTGCGCTTATGTTTTTGAGGCAGTTGCTTAAGCAATGCATCTATCTTTTGTTGTTTTACTTACGGTAAATGTTCATAACTCAGCTGGCAAGTTAGTTTATGGCCTAATGAACCCAGCGCGAAACTTTCACCGGAAAATAACGATAGGCAAACAAAAATTATCGGGTAGAGGTAAGTGGTATTGATAAATTTAATGTTCATAGTTAACCTTTATTTGTATATGGTAATTATTGATGTTAAGCACCACTGATGATTATTTTTTTATTAATTTCACTGTTTGATAATGAAGCGTTTTGAGGTAAAAAAGTACAGCCAGCTAATAAATAGATAACCTTTTGTCCCTTTTCTGCTAACTCTATGGCATGTTGATAATTTACCATTATTGTCGATAATGTTTTTTGAGGATATTTATCAGCGTCACGTCTTATATATTCAATTAGTTCAGAATTAACGTCGTTATCATAAAATACCGCATCTGCGAATTGCATTTCTCGATGTGCATGCAAGGTTAAATGGTCGGGATTGCCATCTTGAGTATGAATAAAAACTATTTCACCTTCAGGTGGGGAAATCTTAACTTTAAGGCTGTGGATTAATTGTTGCTCTGCTTGAGTTGTATTACCCGATAATATTGCTTGCCCTATATTACCACGTAATGTATTTTCCCAGAAAGTACGACGGTTACGTAGTCCTTTTATCCGTGCTTTTACATGATCTCTAAATTTCAATGAGAACTCTGCTAACCTGCCATATCCATGAGGTAATGTTTTTTCTATTTGCTCGCGCAACATTCTCAGTAATATTGGAGCACTGCCCGAACTTGACATCGCTATAAGTATTGGGGAACGATCAATAATAGCCGGAGTAATGTAACTGCAGAGGTTTGGTTGATCAACCACATTAATTAACAGTTTTAATTGTGTCGCTTCTTCACAAACAGCCTGATTCACTTGATTATTATTTGTTGCTGCAATTACTAGGTTTTTATCACTTAAAAAGCCTTCTTTATATTGATGGGTCAGCCATGACAATTGATGCTGCTTTATTAATTGCATGACACTTGGGCAAACATCATTAGACATTACCGTAATTTTGGAGGTTGATTTCAATAAAAGCTCTATTTTTCTGGCCGCTACATCGCCACCACCAATAACAATGGCGTTAATTTTTCTTGCGTCGAGAAAGATGGGAAAGTATTTCATACTTATGTTCAATTAATACTTATTCATTAATAATAGTATCAGTGTACTAATGGAAGCTATTATTTTCAAATAAGTATTTTCAAAGAAGTAATTTCAAACGAATAATATCAAGCAAGAAATATCAAACAAGAAATTTGCAAAATAAGTATGAATGCCTGTTAAATATTGTCGTTCTGGATTTTTTGTTGCAAGCACAGAAATAATTATGGTTGATTGCGTAATTAAGTAAACAAAATAGTCGGTATCACCTTGTGGGGAATCGATATATTTTAGATAGCCAGGTGTGTTTGATGGTGCGGCTCTTTATCGTGTTTTAACTACTTCATTTAGGTTACACTAGCCGAAAATTTTACCTCAGAGATTAAATATGCCTTGGATACAGCTTAGATTAAATGCCGATGAAGAAACTGCTGAAAAATTTAGTGATTGGTTAATGGCTTGTGGTGCTCAGGCTGTCACTTTTATCGATGCGAAAGATACCCCAATTTATGAACCTTTACCGGGTGATGAAGTTCTATATTGGTCGAATACCATTGTTATGGGGTTATTTGATGCCAGTCATAATATGGAAAAGGTGCTTAACTATTTAAAAGGTATTCATCCAGATAAGCAGAATATGCTTTATAAGCTTGAACAGCTGGAGGATAAAGATTGGGAAAGAGAGTGGATGGATAATTTTCATCCGATGAAATTTGGTGAACGCTTGTGGATATGTCCAAGTTGGCTTGAAATACCAGAACCTGATGCGGTAAATGTTATGTTAGATCCTGGCCTTGCATTTGGCACAGGGACACATCCAACAACTGCATTATGTTTAACCTGGCTCGATGGTTTGGATATTAAAGGAAAAACTGTTGTAGATTTTGGTTGTGGCTCAGGAATTTTATCGCTAGCGGCATTAAAGTTGGGCGCAGAAAAAGTAATTGGCATAGATATCGATCCGCAAGCACTACAAGCAAGTCTAGCTAATGCAAAACGTAATAATGTAGAAGACCGACTGGAATTATATTTACCAAAGGATCAGCCCAAATTCAAAGCCGATATAGTTGTGGCTAATATTTTAGCTGGACCATTACGAGAACTTGCAACGACAATTATTGAATTCGTCGGTGATAAAGGTCTGCTAGCTTTATCAGGTATTTTAGAAGAACAGGCACAAGAACTACAAACTATTTATGGCAAATGGTGCTCAATGGATCCAATTGCTGTACAGGAAGAGTGGGTTCGCCTCTCAGGAATTAAATTGAACAATTAAAAGTTAACTTATTTTTTGAACAAAGATTGTGCAAAATCTGTCCGCATCAATAGTTTGCAAAATGTCAACAGGAAAAAGTTACAAAAAATCAAATTTTGTTCAATTTATATGCTTTCCAATTACCCAAAAAACACGTAAGATGAGCGCCCTTTTAACTGAGAGCTCAAAAAAGCAGCACTGTGAAGATAGGTCCATATTCCTTAATTAGTAATGTAATGCTCGCGCCAATGGCGGGGATAACAGATCAACCATTCAGACAACTATGTTGTCAGATGGGTGCAGGGTTAGCCGTATCAGAAATGGTTTCGTCAAATCCTAAAGTTTGGGATACGGAAAAATCTAAACGCAGAATGTTGCATAGTGATGAAGCAGGAATACGTTCGGTACAAATTGCCGGTTCATGTCCTGAAGAATTAGCTTTTGCTGCTCAGGTTAATGCTGATAATGGCGCCCAGATAATTGATATTAATATGGGCTGTCCAGCAAAAAAAGTGAATAAAAAATTAGCGGGTTCAGCGTTACTGAAAGACCCGGCATTAGTTAAGCAAATTGTTAAATCTGTTGTTAATGCTGTAAATGTGCCAGTAACGCTGAAAATTCGTACCGGTTGGTGTGAAAATACCCGTAATGGTGTAGAAATCGCAAAAATTGCTGAAATTAATGGTATTCAGTCTTTGGCTGTCCATGGTCGTACCCGTAATGACTTTTATAAAGGTCATGCGGAATACGATACCATTAAGGCGATTAAAAATGCGGTTAATATTCCCGTCGTAGCTAATGGTGATATTAATTCAGTTGATAAAGCTGAACAGGTATTAAGCTACACCGGAGCTGATGCCATAATGATAGGTCGTGCTGCCCAAGGTAACCCTTGGATATTTCGGGAAATTAATCATTTTCTGGAAACTGGCAGACGTATGTTAGCTCCAACCCTAGATGAAGTGCGTTCAACATTAGTTGGACATGTAAAAGAATTACATACATTTTATGGTGATTTTTTGGGGGTGAGATTCGCCCGCAAACATGTCACTTGGTATATGCGATCACCTAATTTGGTGAATAGAAACGTTAATGACCAAGAGACGACATTTCGATCTATTTTTAATGGTTTAGAGTCTAAGGGTGAACAACTTGACGCTTTAAATCTGTATTTTGATAATTTAACTTAAGAAAGAGTCTGAACTTTATGTTTGAACAAAATATTTCCTCTCCATTTATTACCGGTGATCTGCAAACTCAAACAAAGGCATCGCCTTTACGTACCCAAGCTAAAATAGCTATTAAAAATTACTTATCCCAATTAAATGGTAATGATGTTGATGATATGTACGACCTCGTACTTTCTGAAATAGAAGCGCCAATGTTAGAAGAGGTAATGCAATATACGCGTGGTAACCAAACCCGCGCTGCGAACCTGTTAGGCATTAACCGCGGCACATTACGTAAGAAATTAAAAAAATACGGAATGAATTAATTTGAAGGCAGGTTTGCCTGCCGAATAAAAGCACCTTAGGGTGGAATGGCACTAGGTTAAGGGTTATTTGCAAATAAATCAATGGATTAGTGATGCGCATTACTTAACGTTCGGTTAAACGAATTGCTGTACTATATAGTGTAGCCCTTTAAAATGAGTAAATATCTGATTTATAAATCAAAATAAAAGCATTTCAAGCGCATCGCAAGGAGCTGATTTATAGTGTGTTTTTCCTTAACCTAGTGCCATTCACCTTAGGGTGCTTTTATTTTTTCTAATATTTTAAATTGTTATACGACTTTAAAGGTAAATAGAACAGCAATGGATACTCCACGCCCAATAAAACGCGCACTTTTAAGTGTATCGGATAAAACAGGTATTGTAGATTTCGCACGTAGTTTAGCCCATAAAGGGGTTGATATTTTATCAACAGGTGGCACAGCGAAACTTTTAGCTGACAATGGCATTCAAGTGACTGAAGTTTCTGATTACACGGGTCATCCTGAAATTATGGACGGTCGCGTTAAAACATTACATCCGAAAGTGCATGGCGGAATTTTAGCGCGTCGTGGCATCGATGAAGCGGTGATGGTTGAAAACAATATTAATGCAATTGATATTGTTGTTGTTAACTTATATCCATTTGCGAAAACAGTTGCTGATGAAAACTGTAGCTTAGCTGATGCTATTGAAAATATAGATATTGGCGGACCAACTATGGTACGTGCAGCAGCTAAAAATCATAAAGACGTAACGATTATCGTAAATGCCAACGACTATGATCGTGTTTTAGCCGAAATGGACGCAAATAACGATTCATTAACTTATCAGACGCGTTTTGATTTGGCTATTGCTGCTTATGAGCACACGGCTGCATATGATGGCATGATCGCTAATTATTTTGGTAAAATGTTGCCAGCTTATGGCAGTGATGAAAGTCAGGAAAATAATAGTAAGTTCCCACGTACATTTAATAGCCAGTTTATCAAAACACAAGATTTACGTTACGGTGAAAATTCTCATCAACAAGCGGCTTTTTATGTAGAAGCGCAACTGGAAGAAGCATCTGTTTCTACAGCTACGCAGTTACAAGGTAAGGCTTTATCGTACAATAATATTGCTGATACGGACGCGGCCTTAGAGTGTGTTAAAGAATTTGATGAACCTGCTTGTGTTATTGTAAAACATGCTAATCCGTGTGGCGTTTCTATTGGTGAAAATATTTTAGGTGCTTATGAAGGGGCCTATAAAACAGATCCAACATCAGCGTTTGGTGGCATTATTGCTTTTAACCGTGAATTAGACGCTGATACCGCTGAAGCGATTGTTTCTCGTCAGTTTGTTGAAGTGATTATCGCGCCAAGTGTTTCAGCCGCGGCGGCACAAATTGTTTCTGCTAAACCTAATCTTCGTTTACTGGAATGTGGCCAATGGTCAACTGTTACTACAGGTTTAGATTATAAACGTGTCAATGGTGGTTTATTAGTACAAGACAGGGATCAAGGTAAAGTAATCAGTGATGATTTAAAAGTTGTTACTAAGCGTCAACCGACAAGTGACGAAATGCGCGATTTGCAATTTTGTTGGAAAGTAGCGAAATACGTTAAATCTAACGCGATTGTCTATGTTAAAAATAGTATGACGATAGGTGTTGGTGCCGGCCAGATGAGTCGTGTATATTCTGCAAAAGTTGCCGGTATTAAAGCGGCAGATGAAAATTTAGAAGTTAAAGGCTCTGTTATGGCCTCGGATGCATTCTTCCCATTTCGTGATGGTTTAGATGCAGCAGCTGCAGCAGGCATTACTGCTGTGATACAGCCTGGTGGTTCTATGCGTGATGATGAAGTAATTGCTGCTGCTGATGAACATGATATTGCTATGGTCTTTACAGGTATGCGTCACTTCCGTCATTAACAGAGACAGACATTTTTGTTTTTTCTGTTTTTGTCATCTTAGGTTTTATTCTTTGAGGCTTATATTTTTAAAGATTTAGTTTTTGAGATAAGAGGTAGCTATTATGAGATGGCTACCTTATAACCTCTTTTATTTTTACCCTATAAAGCTGCTATAAAAAAGGCTTAATTAATTTACTCAGATTAGAGAAGATAAAAATGACATCATTCAAATCAATTTTTAGTATTTCAGTATTAAGTCTCAGCATGCTTTGTTCATATGTAGGTGATGCTGAAGCTCATCAGACTCATAAAACAAAGTTAGAAAAAGCAATTTCAGGTGATCACCGTTCTACAAAGAACAAAGATCGTGATGTATATCGTCACCCTAAAGAAACATTGTCTTTCTTTGGCTTTCATCCAAAAATGACGGTAGTTGAGATTGCCCCTGGCGGTGGTTGGTATACTGAAATTTTAGCTCCTGCACTTAAAGGTACTGGTAAATTGTATGGTGCTCATTACCCTGATACTGGTGAAGATAATTATTTCAGTAATTCTCGTAAACGTTTAGAGAAAAAAATGGCGAGCAATGACGTTTTTAGTGACGTTGTTTTAACTAATTTTACGCCAAAAAAATCGAATGAATTAGCGCCAGCCGGTAGTGCAGATTTAGTGCTTACTTTCCGTAATCTTCATAATTGGGGAGAAGAAGGAATGGTAGCCGTTTTCAAAGATGCTTATGCTGCTCTTAAAAAAGGCGGTGTACTTGGTGTTGTAGAACATCGTATGCCTGAAACTCAAAATTGGAAAGAAAATAAGCGTAGTGGTTATGTGCCTCAATCTTTGGTGGTAAAATTTGCGAAAACAGCTGGTTTTACACTAGATATGAGCAGTAAAATAAATGCCAATCCTAAAGATACTGCCGACTATCCTAAAGGCGTGTGGACATTACCACCAAGCTTAACATTGAAAGAAAAAGATAAAGCAAAATATTTGGCGATTGGCGAAAGCGATCGCATGACATTAAAATTTGTAAAATAGGGCAATAAATTAATTGTCGCTTAATTATTAGGAAATAAATAATGAAGGTTTTGGTAATTGGTGGTGGTGGTCGTGAACATGCTTTAGCGTGGAAAGCTGCACAATCAGCTAATGTTTCTAAGGTTTTTGTTGCTCCGGGTAATGCTGGTACAGCAATAGAAGAAAAATTAGAAAATGTGGCCATTAGCGCAACTGATATTCCAGCTTTACTGACTTTTGCTCAAACCGAAGGTATAACCTTGACGATAGTTGGTCCTGAAGCTCCATTAGTTGACGGTGTTGTTGATGTTTTTAGAGCTCAAGGACTCGCAATATTTGGTCCTACTAAAGGCGCGGCTCAACTTGAAGGGTCAAAAGCATTTTCAAAAGATTTTTTTGCCCGTCACAATATACCTACAGCTGCTTATCAAAACTTTACAGAAATTGAACCAGCTAAAGAATATATTCGCCAACAGGGTACACCAATTGTTATTAAAGCTGATGGTTTGGCTGCTGGTAAA
This sequence comes from Alteromonadaceae bacterium, assembly GCA_013216005.1. GTDB lineage: Bacteria > Pseudomonadota > Gammaproteobacteria > Enterobacterales > Alteromonadaceae > JABSOI01. Next base: position 13,614 of record JABSOJ010000074.1, read on the forward strand.
GGTGTCATTATCGCGGAAAATGAGCAACAGGCATTTGAAGCGATAGATGACATGCTGGCAGGTAACAAATTTGGCGATGCTGGTAGTCGTGTTGTTATTGAAGAATTTCTTACTGGTGAAGAAGCAAGTTTTATCGTGATGGTTGATGGTGAAAATATTTTATCGTTTGCATCGTCTCAAGATCATAAAGCTCGTGATAATGCCGATAAAGGTCCAAATACGGGTGGAATGGGAGCTTACTCTCCAGCACCAGTAGTAACTCAATCTGTGAATGACTGGGCAATTGCAAACGTAATTCGTCCGACAGTTGATGGCATGAAAGCAGAAGGAAACACTTATACAGGTTTTCTTTATGCTGGCTTGATGGTTTCGCCAGATGGTACTGCCAAGGTTTTAGAGTATAACTGTCGTTTTGGTGATCCTGAAACACAACCTATTATGATGCGTCTGCAATCAGATTTAGTTGAACTTTGTTTAATAGCATGTCGTGGAGAACTAGATAAAGCGACTATTGAATTTGATCACAGAGCAGCTGTTGGTGTTGTGCTTGCTGCTGGTGGTTATCCAAATGATTACGCGAAAGGTCTAGAAATTTCAGGTTTGGAGTTAAATACTTCAGTTTCAGCAAAAACCTTTCATGCAGGTACTTCAATGGCGGATGGTAAAGTTGTTACCTCTGGCGGGCGAGTGTTATGTGCTACCGCGTTAGGTGACACCGTTACCGAGGCTCAAAAATTAGCGTATCAATTGGTTGATCAAATTAGCTGGCAGGATATGTTTTGTCGAACTGATATTGCATATCGGGCAATTGAACGTGAACAAAATTAGTTTCTAACATTTTTATAGCTGACATTCCGCACCTAATAAAATATATATGTTTTTTATACAGTTTTAGTTTGAAAAATATACGATGCGTAATTATT
>JABSOJ010000758.1 GCA_013216005.1 Alteromonadaceae bacterium
TATTTTATTTCAGTAACTTATTGATCATAAAAAGATCTTTTTTCTATTTCGTCGAACGAAAGGATCTACACCCATCGGTAATGACACCGATGCTGAAAACGATAGTTTGACGGTTGTTTTTGTAGAAGCAGTGCATGGTTTGGTAACAATCAATGCCGATAATAGCCTTTCTTATCAGTCGATTTGTGATTTAGTCTGTGCTGATATTATTACCTACCGAATTCGCGATACATTAGGAGGTGAAGCCGAAGGTACGGTGAATGTGGCCGTTATTCAAAAGCCATTAGTGAAAGTGATAAAAACTGGTGGTGGCGCTGTTTATTGGCTGATGATTTTGAATCTGGCTTTGCTTGTTTATCGCAGCATAGTTTATATTAGTTATAAGAAGTAGAAAACCGATTAAATACAAGTGAGTGATTGCCGTAGGATGGGTTAGCCGCAGGCGTAACCCATCAAAACATTGTTTAATATAACGTAACAAAGTCATTTTATTACCTCGAAATGATTCTACCAATTTAATGCGCACATAAATGTGCGTTCTTTGATCACGTGGATTTATCCACGCATCACTTTAAATGGATGTTGAGTAGTTACGTTATTTGACATGCCTAATAATGATGGGTTACGCCGTTGGCTAACCCATCCTACAACTGAAAAAGCTATATTGTTTTTTATTTAATATGCTTTGATTTAATATGTTTTAATTTTTTGTTCGCCGATCTTTGAACATCTTGTACAATACATTTTTTCTTCCTTTAATTTTACAAATGTATATTAATCCCGAGTGGCGACTTTTAACGATAGGTGACGGTGATTTATCATTCTCAACGTCTTTGTGGAATAATTATAAACCTCAGCATTTAACCGCTACTGTTTTTGATGATAAACAAAGCTTAACGGCTAAATATGGTGATGAATATTATCAGCAATTGGTGCATAGTGGCTGTCAGGTTTTATCCGGTTTTGATGTTACTGACCAACAAAGTTGGGGGGAGTTGAAAAGAAATCAGTACGATGTTGTAATTTTTCAATTTCCGTTAATTCCTGCCTTTGGCTCGGAACAAGAATTCAAACTTCAGTGTAATAACTTCAGTATTAATACGTTGAATCGGCGTTTGTTACGTATTAATTTGTTAAATTGTTTTCAGTATTTTTTGGCTGAAAATGGTGCTAAATTGGCGTTTATTACTTCTAAAGATGTAAAACCTTATCGGCAGTGGAATGTTGAAGATGCGTTAACTTTGGGAACTGATATTCATTTTATCGGTAAGGTTGATTTCAATATTAACCAATTTCCCGGTTACAAAATAAGAAATGTTGATAGAGATAAACACGTAAAATCTACTCAGGGTATTACTTATATTTATAGTACAGAGCTTGATGATAATATAAAAGACAGACCCAAAGCTATTAAGTCGCAAGGCAAGTCTTGTAGTATTTGCAGAACAGGTGTTTTTTATACCGATTTAGATGAGAAAATTCATTTGGCGAGTAAAAAACATTTACAAATGTTGCAGTTTGAACAGCAGTGGCTTAGTTATTTACAACAGGAAGATCATCAGGATAATAAATAAACTTGCCTATGCACATCACTCAGGTTGGTCGATAACTACCCTGAACTTGAGAAATATCGACTAGTTTTATCCTACATTCCGCACTTATTTTTAAAAACCATAATAGTTTATTTCCAAAAGGATGATGTTTAAAAAATACATCTGT
>JABSOJ010000759.1 GCA_013216005.1 Alteromonadaceae bacterium
AACACACAAATACATGGCTACATTTTATGACTTTTAAAGTCCATTTAAATCAACACCTTAAATGTGCGGAATGTAGGCTAGTATAGTTAATTACTATTATTATTCTATTTTTAGTGTTGAAAGAACAAAAACCCCATCATCTAACCTGGTACAAATATGCCATAGAAGAACCCCTGATTAATAAAGGGCTCCAATAGGGATTTCCTAGGTATTACAAGATTAAAAAAGTCAAAAAAATAGACGGTAAATTGGTTGGAAATGGTCATATTTCGACAGCCTAGGTCAGGGCTCGTTATCACATCCCGCTTTTGCAGGCGTTAGCTTAGGCCTGTTACATGGTTCGCAACCTGACGCTTTAGTCATTTGCCACGCATTGAACCGACACCATATGCGCGGCTTACCTGACAGCCACCTTCCAAGTATTGCCGATACAATCGAGTTAAATATGCATGCTGCCAAATTAACTAATCCTAATGTAAAAATCGTCGGCATAACGGTAAAGACCTCTAGTGTCAGTGCTAAAGAAGGCCAAAGTATTTGTGAATATTTAGGTAAGCAATTTAATCTACCTTGCGTTGATCCATTAAGAGATGGTGTTGATAAAATAGTGGAAAATTTATAATGAATTATCAAATTGTAGCTAGCAACCAACACTTCCCATTAAAATCGGTATTTAGAATTGCACGCGGTGCAAAAACTATGGCTGAAGTTGTTGTCGTTATTATCTTTGATGGTAACAATTATGGTTGGGCAGAAGCTGTACCTTACGCCAGATATAACGAATCTATCGCTGGGGTACTCAATCAAATTAAACAATTATCTCAACTTGGTATTAATAAAAGTAATGCTGATAAATTAATTGCGACATTACCACCAGGCGCTGCCCGCAATGCTTTAGACTGTGCCTTATGGGATCTTAAAGCAAATCAACAGCAAACCTCTGTCAGACAATTATTATCATTGCCAGATGTACCGACCTGTATCACAGCTCAAACACTGAGTATCGATACTCCTCAGGCAATGGCAAAAGCAGTGGAAGCACTGGACAATCCGCCTTTAGTTAAAGTTAAGCTTGATAATGTAGATATCATTGAAAAAATGACCGCTCTTCAACAAGCTGCGCCTGACAGCCAATTTATTGTTGATGCAAATGAAGGCTGGTCAATAATAGACTTACAAAGCTGTGCTGATGAATTAAAACAACTGAATGTGATACTGATTGAACAACCATTACCTGCAGATGGAGATCATGATTTAATTTACTATCAGTCGCCTGTTGCACTTTGTGCAGATGAATCTTGTCATACCCAAAGTGATCTGGTGTATTTGCAAAATAGATATCAGGCTATCAACATCAAGCTTGATAAAACAGGTGGTTTAACTGAAGCGATAGCTCTGGCCTCGGAAGCAAAAGCCCTTGGCTTTGAATTAATGCTTGGCTGCATGGTGGGAAGCTCACTTGCCATGGCACCGATATCTTTGTTAACAGACAAAGGGCAATATATAGATTTAGAGGGTCCTTTGATTATTGCAAATGACCGTCCTTCTGGTTTTGAATTCAAACAAGTCCGGATGCAACCTCTTAATGAAAACCTATGGGGCAGTGGAAGTGACTCGAATTATCAAACGGTGAAAGAACTCTTTAATGATTTAATTATCGATGTTTAAAACATTGACGATAAAATTTATTTCCACCTACAAGTAAACTGAC
>JABSOJ010000760.1 GCA_013216005.1 Alteromonadaceae bacterium
TTCTACAGTACCCAAAATTGTCCATTGCTCAAAATAGAATAACATAACAAATCCGCTTCGCTCTGAGCACCACTGACGAACCAATCATTTGTATCTACGATGTGACCTAGTACTTTTTTCAGGCTTGATTTGACCCATTTTCTAGTTGTATGTGGCTGAAACTAAAGAAAAGAACAAACATATTCTAAACGAAACGTTACAAAATCACATTCATCGTATAACGCAGCTTTATGCAAATAAAGTACCTACCTAATCGGCAGATACTTCTTGATGATTATCGACAACATTGGGTTAGATGGCTTGTTCAGGCATACCCATGTCAATAATTAATTTTAATCAAAAAACAAAATTAAGCTTATTTCTTAAAGCGACGTGCTACGAAACCAAAAATACCGAATGCAAAAATAGCAAGTGTTGATGGTTCTGGTACTGACTCAACGTTAGCTTCACCCGTAGATGCACCATCTAACCACACACTCCAGTACGTGCCCTGATTAACTCCAGTTGAAGGCTGCACCCATGTTGTCATACTTTCGGCTTGTAGATTATCATATATAAACCCGTCACTGATATTGTTTCCTAAATTGAAATTCGCGTACGTTTGTACACTGAACGTATAATCGCCTGCTAGCATGGTACCAACAACAAATCCTGAATCATAATAAGTTTGCGTAGCTGGGTTTATCGAACTATTATCATCATTAGTCTCTAAAAGTGTTCCACTTGAATCCCATAGGGTTGTCATCACATCAAAGTTAGTACCGTATTGGAACGAATCTGTCCACATCCTTACATTGGTTGTGTCTTCATCCAATGTAAAGTTAACAAAGATTACATCATTGTGGAATTCAATATTACCATCAAAATGTAGAAGTCCAGCATTTGCTGTATTGGTACATAAAAGTACTGCAAAAAAATATAACATTGACTTAATTTTCATTATGTATTCCTATTTTATTTTATTTTCAATTTAAGTTAAATTTGAGGAAAAAAAACACCACTACTGCAAGGCCATTGATTACCACTCAAACAACTGGCTTTCGACTCGGTAATGCAAAAACAAGGCCAAAACGTCAATCTATTGATTTTCATGTAATAACTTATACCAAAGTAAATGCACCACTGGTAAAGTGTAAAAAAATCTGACATAAAAAAATTGGTTAACCAGTTGAGTTAGTTAGATAATATTGGAAATATATGAATTGAAATGGGTTTCAGTATAGAAACATCATTAGATGATTTAAATTCATCTTAAAAAAATAAAAACAATCAGAACAAAAACCCAAACCATCTAGCCAATTGCAAATATGTTATAGATTAATCCCTTATGAATAAAGAACTCCAAGAGGAATGGCACTAGGTTAAGGAAAAACACACTATAAATCAGCTCCTTGCGATGCGCTTGAAATGCTTTCATTTTGATTTATAAATCAGATATTTACTCATTTTAAAGGGCTACACTATATAGTACAGCAATTCGTTTAACCGAACGTTAAGTAATGCGCATCACTAATCCATTGATTTATTTGCAAATAACCCTTAACCTAGTGCCATTCAACTCCAAGAGGGATTTCCTAGGTATAAAAATAAAAGGCAAAGTAAACACAAGAAAAATCAACCTGAATTAACTCAAAAATAAGCGGCTTCTCATCGTTTCGTTGTCGTTGCTCAGGCTTCGCCCTCCGCCTCCAACGACGAGAAG
>JABSOJ010000761.1 GCA_013216005.1 Alteromonadaceae bacterium
CTCATTGTCTTGCACCTCAATAAGTTACGTTCATTTATAAGTATAGACAACAATTAGCTACAACAGAGCCATTAAAGAATACTTTACAAAAACCAAGGTTTTATTTGAACCCTTGATAAAAGTCAGTTAGTGTTTCCGGCATTAATTCGGCTAGTTCGCTGAAAATCTCATTTATGGACAAGATGATTATTCATTCGTAATAATAAAAATAGGGACAAAATTAACATGATAAAAAATACTGAAATACCTCCCGGCTGGAAACTCCCCGTTGAAATAACTTGCCGTTTGGGTTCCAGTTCCGGCAGACAAAGAATTATTGCCGAGAATGATCACATTCTTATCGTATTGCATAAAGTTCCGAAGGAGCATGAAAGTCATCGTGAGAGCGTATTCTTTTGGTGTGATCCAGAAGGTAGCTGGAATACTTCTGCACAAGGTAACGGTTTAAGGGCGCTTGACGAATACCTTGAAGATTATTCGAAAATGGAAGAAGTGTTAGATGAAAGTTATGAAAAAGCGGTAGTGGCTGGAGATTTCTTTAAATTACTCGAAAAAATTGCACCAGTTCAGCGAGCTGTTAAAAACATGTGCAAGACATTGCAGGATGCCAGACAAATTGTCGGTGAAGATTTAATAGACTACAGAGACAAAGCCGAAGAACTGCACCGTAATATTGAATTGCTTTATATTGATAGTAAAAACGGATTGGATTATGCCATTGCCAAAAAAGCAGAAGAGCAATCTGAATTACAAAGACAAACGTTAAAAGCAGGGCATAGATTAAACACTATTATGGCACTGTTTCTTCCTATTACTGCGGCAGCAAGTTTATTGGGCATGAACATAACGCATGGTTTAGAAAAAGCTGAAACGTGGGTGTTTGGTGCTATTGTCGGTGTTTGCAGTGTGCTTGGATTATTGATGAGATCCTGGGTGATTAAAAAGTAATGCTTTTGTTCCAACAACGGACGGTCGGAGTTTATTTTAGAGATCAGCTGTTACCATGCCCGTGATATTAAGTAATTGAGTTGAAAGGGTGATTAGGATTGTTTTTTGTCTCGGCAAGGATTTGCTCAATGGGATTTCCTGACGATAAGCACTTTTGATAGCTGTTATTTTTTACCGTAAATATTGTCATGGTGTGGATGTTTTGATTTATCTTGGCTGATAATCACCCGTTTACCAAAATACTGATCCATAATCTGACGAGCTACCGGGGCCGCGTTAAAACCGCCACCGCCCTTAGCAATATTTTCGATAGCGACAGCAATTACTATTTCTGGGTTTTCGTACGGAGCAAAAGCGATAAACATAGCATTATCGCGCTTGCTTTCTTTGGTTGATGCTGCATCATATTTTTCACCTTGTTTAAGGCCTGCTACTTGAGCAGAGCCCGTTTTTCCCGCTGCATCATAACGGCTGCCTTTGAATGCTGAGTAACCTGTACCACCAAGTTTTTGTACTGCGTTGTGCATAGCATCCAATACAAAGCGCCAGTTTTGATGGTTATCAATTACAATAGGAGGTTTACTTTCATGCATAATATTAGTTATCAATGGCCCACTAGTGGGTTTAGCATTGCTGTCATTAGATGTTTTGGTCGCCCGTTCCGTTATTGTTTTTAGGCTCTGTTCCATAATACTGTTGTCCCTCGATGAATCCCCTATTTTTAAAGGGTTAGGCGATAAATTAGTTTTTTAA
>JABSOJ010000762.1 GCA_013216005.1 Alteromonadaceae bacterium
TTTTTCATGTTTTCAATAGATATATTTCATCTAACTTATTATATTTAATTCGTTTTTTCCTTAACTAAGTGCCATTCTGGTCAGTGCCTATTAATTATTACTCAAAGACATTCCCTGACATATCATCGATTGAAGCATTCTGATGGCTTTCAGTAAAAAAGTAGAACAAATATATAATGCTACAGACATTGCCTTAGCTATGCAGGTTAACACACAAGTTGCTATTTTTTCAGCTTTTGCAAGTTTAAAAAACCCTGGTCAAACAATAGATTTAGCCGCGATAAAAACACAATTTAATGCTCAAGCCCAGCAAATGAGACCAACCATGGAACAATATGTCATCATGAACTATGCCTATTCTTATAAAGGACTTAATAAAAGTGAGCAAACAAAATATGAAAAATTTATTAACAGTGAAGTTTCAATGAAATTCATGGTTCAGTCAATAAAAGGATTTAACAAATCATTTGATAACGCAGTTAACCGTTTAGCTGATCAGTTGGCTAAAATAATGGGACAACACTTAAAAGCAAAATAATTAGACAATGGGAAGTGTCACGAACTAAAATAACGGGTACAGATATCACGTAAAATGATACTCCACCAGTTTTATACCCAAACCACTAAGAAATCCAGCATTTCCACGTGGTTTGGGTATAACACTTCCCATTTAAATTGCTTACAACCAAAGACTCTCTGGTATCTGTCTAACAACTTAAACTTTTATTGCAAAAACCCCATTATTACCAACACGGCTATAACACTAAGCCATAGCAATAACGTTCTTTTAGCTAATTGCACCAACAAACATGGTTCTGCAGTACAATCTTCATTATCAACCATGAAATCTTCAGATTTTTCAGCAACATCGATTAAAACTTGATGAGGTACTTTACTAAACTCAAATACACTTTCTAACCACACAGGCATAGCTTTTGAGAAGTGGCCAACCAGCATGTAACCAAAGGCAACTACACGCACAGGTATCCAATCAACCCAAGATAACCACAAACGAGTTTGTTCAATAACATTCTCATTAACTTGCTCAACCTCGTCTTGTTGTTCAACATCTGCAGAGGCTCTGGTTTCAATAAGTTTGGTTTCAGCAACTCTGGTGAGTAAACGGTAAAACAATGCTCCCGGAGCGCCGAATAAGACAAAGAAAAACATGATGGCAATAAAATAACGGTAATTAAGCCAAACAAGCAACTGACCGAAACCCATTTGTTCAATGTTTTTATCTTGAAGCAACTGTGTATGGTGCAACTCACATGTAGTAGCTTCACCACGAAGTGCAGACATTAAATATTGCTTGTATCGTTCCCGGGTTTTTACACAACCGAAACAAACAATAAGAATAAGGGTAGAAAATATCATGTGTAAAAAGCTATCTTCTACCAACCCCAAGAAAAAATAACTCCCCACAACGGGTACTGCAATAAACACTAAAGCAGAAAACGGAGTTTTCCAAAGGGGATCTATTATGTTCATTTGCTTGATTAGATTAATATAACCATTATAGAAGCTATTAAACTGCCATACGGATGATGACAGATAACGCTCAGCTGCTAATGCAATTAACAAACTTATAAGGCTCATTTATTTTCCTTTATTAACTATTTACGTAGAGTAGGCCGCAGGCTTCGCATAGCTTATCCAACGGCCCCTCTTCGATTCCGTGCATGAGGTTTTCCCTC
>JABSOJ010000763.1 GCA_013216005.1 Alteromonadaceae bacterium
CTTGATCATTTAGGTCGTGAAACTTTAGAAAAACGTTTACCGGGTGTTTGTGAGTTATCTAAAACATTCGCTCATGTTGATCCTGCCCTTGAACCAATTCCTGTTATTCCAACTTGTCACTATCAAATGGGTGGTGTGCCAACTAACGTTAATGGTCAGGCACTTACCATTGGCAGTGATGGCAAAGTAACTATTGTTGAAGGCTTGTTTGCTGTTGGTGAAATCGCTTGTGTATCTGTTCATGGCGCTAACCGTTTAGGTGGCAACTCATTGCTGGATTTAGTTGTTTTCGGTCGTGCAGCTGGTAAATTCCTGGGTGGATACTTAAAGGATACTGATTTTGGCCTTGAAGCGTCTGAATCTGATTTAGAAGCAAGTCTGGCTCGTACTAACCGTTGGGAATCTTCAACGAAAGGTGAAGATCCTGTTCAAATTCGTAAAGACTTACAGCAATGTATGCAAATGAACTTCTCGGTATTCCGTGAAGGAAAAGCAATGGCTGAAGGTATGAAAGAGTTGACAGAGATCCGTGAACGTTTAAAAGAAGCTCGTTTAGATGACAAGTCATCAGAATTTAATACTCAACGTATCGAGTGTTTAGAATTAGATAACTTAATGGAAACAGCATACTGCTCTGCAAAAGCGGCAAACTTCCGTACAGAAAGTCGTGGTGCTCATGCCCGTCAAGATTTCACTGAACGTGATGATGAGAATTGGTTATGCCATTCAATTTATTCACCTCAAACTGAAGAAATGACGAAGCGCTCAGTAAATATGAGCCCTGTTCACCGTGAAGCTTTTCCACCTAAAGCTCGTGTTTACTAAGGAATATATTGATGAAACAGTTATTTTCGATTTACCGTTATAACCCTGATGTAGACGATAAACCTTACATGAAGGACTATGAGTTAGAAATACCTGAAGGTTCAGATATGATGGTATTGGATGCCTTGATCTTATTAAAAGAGCAAGATGCAACTTTATCATTCCGTCGTTCATGTCGTGAAGGTGTTTGTGGCAGCGATGGTTTAAATATGAATGGGAAAAATGGCTTAGCTTGTATAACGCCATTGTCTGATTTAAAAACCAATAAAATTGCTTTACGTCCATTACCCGGTTTACCGGTAGTGCGTGATTTAATTATTGATCTGACACAATTTTATAATCAATACGAAAAAGTTAAACCGTATTTGATTAACGATGGCAAAGACCAGCCAGCACGTGAACATTTACAATCAATTGAAGAACGTGAACATTTAGATGGATTATACGAGTGTATTTTATGTGCTTGTTGTTCGACTTCTTGTCCGTCTTTTTGGTGGAATCCTGACAAATTTATCGGTCCGGCAGGTTTGTTACACGCTTATCGGTTCTTGATTGATAGTCGTGATACTGCTACAGAAGAACGTTTAGATGATTTACAAGATGCATACAGCGTATTTCGTTGTAAGGGCATCATGAACTGTGTTGATGTTTGTCCTAAGGGATTAAATCCAACGAAAGCCATTGGCCATATTAAGTCGATGTTGTTAACAAGAGCAGTTTAATTTTAAAATTGGCTATACTATCAAGAGCAGAATTATTATAATTTCGCTCTTGATTTGTTTACGAAGGTTGTAGTAGTTTAGTAGGCTAAATATTATTTTTTTTATTGGGTGTCGATAACAGCAATAATGACTTAATTGCA
>JABSOJ010000764.1 GCA_013216005.1 Alteromonadaceae bacterium
TAATAAAAAACGGTCATCCTAAAAGGTAAAATAGTTGTTTTAAATCAAGTGTAAAGGGCTTAACCTAGTGCCATTCAACTCTAAGTTATTAAAAACTGGTTGTATTGTCTTTATCCATACCCATGGAAGAAACGGGAGTTATAATCCGCATTTACATGTGATTTTGGCTGAAGGTGGCTTTAATGAGAAGACTGCTCAATGGCGACGGTTCAGTTTTCTTTCTTTAGCACCGGTACGATTATTATGGCAAAAACATTTATTGAACTTTATCTCTGAGCAAATGGGTAGCCTCAATGGATTAGTGGATAAACTTTGGACTGATTATCCTGAAGGTTTTTACGTTTATCCCGGTAATGACAAAAAAGTGCCAACTAAAAGTTATAAAGGCTTGATCCGTTATTTGACAAAATTGTTAATATTAGTTTTAAATCCTATCACATTGAAAACGTAAGGTATTATAATTTTGGTGTGTTTTTTGCATTAATGTACGAAGATTAATAAATTACTATTTTTACGATTACCTACCAAAAATAATGGAAAGGGATTAAAAAAGGAAGATCAGATGCAAAGTAAATTTTTAAAAAGTATAGTCGCTAGTTTAGCAATTGCGTTAAGTAGTTTTGCTAATGCGGGATTAATTACTACAATAGATTTTGAAAATGGTTCCTTAGATCCTATTTTTAATTACTCTGGGAACGTCAGTGCTTTAAATGGTGCGACATATTTCTATGATAAATCAGGCTATAGAACTATGGCAGATGGAACTATTGGTGTTTATGGTATGGTTTCCTATGAATATTATTATCCAGGGAAAACAATTGAACTTGCTATTACTTCAGGTTTATTTGATTTAAATAGCTTTAAGATTGCAGGTTCATGGGGAAGTCAAACCGTTACAGTACAAGGGATTAACGGTGGTGGTGTGTCTTATGAAACGACAGTAGACATAGATAATACTCAGATAGATGTGTTGGATCTTGGATGGATTAACTTAACAAGCTTTAAGATAATACATGGTAATAATTTTGTTGCAGACCTTAGTGTGAATGCTAACTGTGGAGGCTGTGGGCATTTTGTTATTGATGATATAGTTATTGGACAAGGCTTTGATCATACAAGTGTCCCAGAACCATCTACACTGGCTATTTTTGCATTAGGAATGATTGGTTTAGCATCACGTCGATTTAAGAAACAATCTTAATAATTTAATATTGTTTTATTCTAGAAAGCACTGGTTATAGTAATCAGTGCTTTTTTGTATCTGATAACTGTAAAAATATTCGACATCTAATGATTCTTTAACAGTGATTTCCATTGTAAACCACCACCATAGGATACTTAATCCTTTGTTACCTCACCATTTTAGTAACTTAAAAATATAGTTACACCAGTCACCAGCACAACTACACGTCAAATTTTCATCAGATTTTGGTAGTGATTATATTTTGATTTTTATGATGATGGTGTTGAATTTGATGTTAGTCCGTTCTTATTGGCAAGAACGCTCATTATATAAAATTAAAAATTCTTGCATAAAGGGGTTAAAAGAATCAGACATTATTTATTCAGGTGGTCGTTCTGTATTTTTATTATACCTAGGAAATCCCTCTTGGAGTTCTTTATTCATAAGGGATTAATCTATAACATATTTGCAATTGGCTAGATGGTTTGGGTTTTTGTTC
>JABSOJ010000765.1 GCA_013216005.1 Alteromonadaceae bacterium
TATTTAAAATCTGATGCCCTTTTTACTGAAAATCAACTCAGATTTTAAATCTCAGCTTTATGTGCGGAACGTCAGGTCAACTTAATCAGTTTAAATTTAAGCGGCCGGCAAAACACACCTGATACAGTTTTACGTTCCAAGGAGAAGATTGCGCCCAAGTTATCGGATTTTGAGTGATGTGTTCAAGGCAATATCGAATCTATTCGTACGGAACCAGACCGTTTACTTTTACGGTCTGGAGAATATAATAGAAAATAACGCTGACTTGGGCACCATTGGCTGTATTACTGAGGATCTAATATTCGGCCTGAACATTATCATTAAGAATATTTACCACTATACCTCGCCAATCAGAAAAAATCTTATTGCCCTTCAAAGAAAATGGATTGCTGGCAGATCGAATTTTTAGCAAAACCAACCCCATTAATGATCATTACTGACGATTGCCCCGTGTCCTTTGTAAATTGTTATTCTGAAGTGGTCAAGTATTATTGGCCACAGTTTTGTATTCAATCCAGTATCTTCTTTCTGATTCATTTGGCGATAACCCGCCGTTATAGCTATGAGGCCTCACTTTACTGTAATAACCCGTTATATAATTAATTACCGCGTACTTAGTGCCTGAACGGAAACCCCTGAAAGTGTTACTACATATGCTCTTCGAGCTATTTTTAAAAACGAAGATTTTGAAAATTTGGCCCAAAAACACATAATATGCTTGAATTATCATCAAAACCGACTGATTTCCAAAGATCTTCAAACTTTAAAAGCAGCTATACCCCATACGTAATAAGACATGTAGACTTTCCGTTCAGGCACTACTTAGCTTCATTAAATGTATTGTAACCCGTTGTTGGCATCCATTCTGATTTAAAACTTCTAAAAAATCGTTCCATTGGTGCGTTATCCCAGCAATTTCCTCGACGACTCATGCTTTGTTTTATCTGGTAACGCCATAATAATTGCCGATATTTTTTGCTGGTATAGTGACAACCTTGATCAGAGTGAAACATAACATTTTTTGGACGTCCTCTTGATTCAAACGCCATCATTAAAGCTTTACCTGTTAATGTACTATCAGATGAATGAGACATTGCCCAACCAACTGCTTTTCTTGAAAATAAATCCATCACAACCGCTAAATATGCCCAACGATTTCCTGACCAGATATACGTCACATCACCGCACCAAACTTTATTAGGCTCTGTTACTGCAAATTGTCTATTTAAGTCATTAGGTATCTCTAAATGTTCGTTACCACCTCTTTTATAAGCATGCTTTGGCATCTGACAACTTGTTAATTCAAGCTTCTTCATTATCCTATCAGCTCGGTATCTACTAAGCGGTAAATCCCTTTGGGAAGCTATAGTAGCAATAGTTCTAGCCCCGGCAGAACCGCCCCTTTCAGCGAAGATAGCTTTCACCATAACCTTTTCTTTAATTTGTTTAATGCACTGTACCTTTGCTTTATTTAACCAATATTTATAGCTACTACGGTGAATGTTAAACACTTCACAAGTTGTTTTAACATCAAGTTTTTTGACTATTTCAAATTGTCTAGGGAGTCCGACATTAAGAGAGCTGTAGCCTAGGCTGTCGAAACATGACCATTTTCAACCAATTTACCGTTTATATTTTTGGCTTTTTTAATATTGTTGGAATTTTGATTGTTGTTACATT
>JABSOJ010000766.1 GCA_013216005.1 Alteromonadaceae bacterium
GGTGGCTGAGACCAACCTTGCCAGAGTGAGATTTCCACTCACTAGAATTAACGACCTGGCTCGGCCGCACAGCCCATCCTGTCTTTGACACCTTAGCGCAATTATTTTCCGCTAAGCAATTCACTTCATGTGCAGATTTTCAAATTCAACAACAACTCGCTTTTATTTAAATCACTCCCCTAAAAGTCTGATTTTTACACCGTAAATATCATTCACTGAGCCAAACTCTTATCATATCGTCATGACCTTCAAGCCTGAAATATTGCCTTATTCATCCCCCACAACACCCGTCAGTATTGAACTGACTAACTTTTGGTTACCCTTGGGATGTTTTAAATAAGGAGAAAAAATGACCACCTTCAATAAAAAACCATCACTGGAAATGCGCTTGCGTGTACTCAGCGCTATCGATTATGCACCCGGTGATTCTATCAGGCAGCGTATTAAAGAAGTTGCCAGCCATATTTTTACCGATGCTCAAACCAATATCAGTTACCAGTTTACCTGGCGAACTGTTAGCACCTGGCTTTATCGCTTTAAAAAAGAGGGCATTACTACGCTCGACAATAAAACGCGTCGGGATAAAAACAGCTACCGTAAAATTCAACCCAATGAGTTAGGTGAAGCGATAAATGAAGTGTTACCCACCCTTGGTCGCAGTAAAAACGGCAACATCCCCAAAATGGCCTTGTACCGTCAGTTAATCAAGCAAGGTTATGTACAGCGCAGTCAACTTTCTCAAACGTCCTTCTACCGTATGGTGCGTAACAATGATTTACTCAGTCCTGAGCAAAGCAAAAAACTCAGACTCTCTTTTGCGATGCAGTTTGCCAATGAACTTTGGCAGGCAGATACGATGTACGGACCCAGCATTAAACAAGCCGATGGTAAGTGGCGTAAGACCTTTCTTATTGCCTTTATTGATGATGCTAGCCGTTTGATCACTCACGGAGAATTCTTTTACGCTGATAACACCGTCAATATGTGTGATGCCTTTCGTACTGCATTGTTTAAACGTGGTAAGCCTGAGCGCTTGTATTTTGATAATGGCAGCAATTACACCTCTAAAGAAATCCTGCAAGCTTGTTTACGACTCAATATTCATCTGTCACACGCGCCTATTCGGGACGGTGCCGCTAAAGGAAAAATAGAGCGCTTTTTCAGAGGTTTTCGTGATCGCTTTCTGGTGGAAAACAAAGACTTCACTACCCTTGAGGAATTAAATGATAAAACCCACCACTGGATAGAAAATGAGTACAACAGTCAATACCACAGCGGTATTGGCATGGTGCCACTTGATAGATTTACGCTGGATCATACCCGGATCACTTTTTTACATGATGATGAAACAACTGAAGAGGTATTCTTTGTTGAAGAAAATAGAAAAGTCAGTAAAACCAATGTATTTTCTATCAACTCACAAAAATATGAATGCCCGGTGGACTTACGGGGAAAAACAATTCAGGTGCGTTTTAATCGTAATATCCGAGATAAGTTCATTGTTTATTTCCGTGATAAACGCATGGGGCAAGCGACTTTGCTTGATTTACATTTTAATGCACAACACCGTATGAAGGAGTTATAACATGATCACCTCTATTTTTGCGACCACAAAAGAGCCATTTAACCGAAACAACTTAGCATTACTTACACAGCAGAAACAAATCAGCGACATTGTT
>JABSOJ010000767.1 GCA_013216005.1 Alteromonadaceae bacterium
CTACTGAAAAGGATCGAGCAAGTAGATCCTTTTTTTATTTTTTACTTTTATTTAAATTAAGTGCTGAGTAGTTACATAATTTTTTTGTGTGGATTTCTCTAGATTTTACCAAGTTATCTCCTGTGCTTATCCAATTAGTTACCCAATTATTTATCCATTTAGTTATCCAATTAGTAATGGGATAAAAAATAATAATAAAAAAACTTTACCCCAAGTGTGGTTGAGGTTTTATTCTCTATTCAATCTCAAAAGCTAACTTTACTAATGATTAAAATCATAAGGATATTTCATGATACATCTAGAACACCTCAATCTTGTTGTAAACGACATTCCCAGCACACTTAAATTTTATCAGGCTGCATTTCCTCATTGGGGTGTCCGTGGTGGCGGTGAAGGTTCATGGCATGGAAAACCAAGAAACTGGCTTCATTTTGGTGATCATTATCAATATCTGACCTTTAACGATAATGGCGTGGGTGAAAACAGAGATCTTACTGGTCATCAAATTGGACTTAGTCATTTTGCCTTTGTTACTAATAATCTTGACGCGGTGGTAAACAGGTTAGCAACAGCAGGATTCGAAGTAGACAAAGATGGAGCTGAATCACCCTATCGCAAGAATGTCTATTTCATCGATCCTAATGGTTATGAGGTAGAATTCGTCGAATATTTAAGTGATATACCAGAAGAACGAAATAGCTATGATGTGTAATATTAACGAAGGATAGACAGAGTAAGCTGCACAGGTAAGCAAGCTGGGTTAGCAATAAAAACCGGACGACAAAAAGTCGAAAACAGAACGGTATTGACCGTTTTGTTCCTAACATTAGACTACTGTGTGTCTATATTATACGTATCAAAAAATACATCAATAAAGACACACAGTGTTTGCATTTAACTGCCACCTATTCAAACAGAATAAGATATACAGTTTTGAGTTCGAAATCTAACTAATGATAGATTCATCACCTGCTACATTTACTAATTCATATTCATAATGAAATGCTCTAAAACGACGCCCTGAATCACAAACAAATTCTACTGTTGTAGAACGAGGGGCAACAAATATTGCATCAAATTCTTTGCCGGTTAGACAACCGTCTTGTGTACCTTGTGGTATATCTGTAGTTAATTTAATCCGCATAATTACATCAATTGCTAAATTTAGGATTTTATTATATCAGGACAAAAGTCACTTTGAAATCCCATCACCATTCAGATAGTGTAGATTTTTCAATAAATTTACCTTTTGCTAAGGAAAAATGAAAAATTCATGAAATCTTCGGCAAGTATTCACCTAATCCCCTAATATTTACCACTTAAAATTTTAAATGACAATTTCAGTCACAACCTCTGTTTTAACTGAATTTGCAATAAAACATTGATCATGAGACTGATGATGCATTTTTTCGAGTTGTTCGATAGAGGGTTGTCTTTCTCCTGAAAACTTAACAGCTGGCCTGAGTATTACTTTTGTTATGCTCGTTTTTCTCTGACTGTCCTCACTCATGACACCTATCGCGTGATCAACATACTCATCAACTATAAACCGTCTTTTGGCTGCTATTGATAAAAATAAAAGCACATGGCAACGGAAGCGTCATAACTTTAGTTTTAAGTGGTTATAATCTATACTATGGTGACATGAACTTGATTGAGTGAATTTAA
>JABSOJ010000075.1 GCA_013216005.1 Alteromonadaceae bacterium
GCCGATCGACAGGGAAACCTATTAATTTTATTCCAAATATCAGGTGTTGCTATATATCTTTTATACCCAGAAAAGAGTTCATCACCACCATCACCACTTAAACAAACCGTCACCTTTTTTTTAGCCATAACACTAACTAAATAAGTAGGTATTTGTGATGCATCAGAAAAAGGTTCATCAAACATACCGCCTATTTTTGGCACAATATCTAATGCCTGCTGGGGTGATAAATACTGTTCGTGGTGGTTTGTACCTAAATAATGAGCAACTTCCTTGGCATACTCAGCTTCATTATATCCAGAAACATCAAAACCAATTGAAAATGTATTAACAGGTATAGAACTTTGGGCCTGCATCAGAGCAACAACTAAACTGGAGTCAACACCTCCAGATAAGAAAGCCCCCAATGGAACATCTGAAGCCATTCTTAATTTTACTGCTTTTTTTAAAACAGCTTCCAATTGTGAAACAGCCTCACGCTCGTCACAAATCATATTTGACTTAGCTGTTAAAACCATTTCTGCAAGCGTCCAATATGTTTCTAACTTCATTCCTTTTTCTGGGCTGAAAGTGATATAACTTCCTGGAGCTAACTTATTAACCTCATTATAAATACTAAGGGGAGCAGGAATATAAGAGCATTCAAGCTGTCGTTGTAAAGCACCACGATTTATAGATAATTTCACTCTGCTCAAAGCTTCAATGGCTCTCAGTTCCGAAGCAAAAACAAACTGTCTACCATCGTACAAATAATACAAAGGCTTTTCACCAAACCTATCTCTAGCCAATGTCAATTTTTGTTCAACGCTATCCCAAACAGCAAAAGCAAACATACCATTAAATTTTATTAATGACTTATCAATGCCCCATAGATTAAAGGCAGCTAACATAACTTCAGTATCAGAATGCCCACGCCATTTAACACCTACAAGTTCTGTTCTCAACTCTTCAAAGTTATATATTTCACCATTAAAAACGAGCGTATATCTGCCAGATCCACACGACATGGGTTGATGACCAGCTTGGCTAAGATCATGTATAGCTAACCTTCTGTGACCTAAATTTAAACCTTGCTGCTGCCAAGTACCACTGCCATCAGGGCCTCTATGAATAATTGCATTAAGCATATTGTTGAGCTCTGACAAAGAAATTTCCTGAGATTGTTCTAAATCATAAAAACCAGCTAATCCACACATTAAATGTTTTTTCCTACAGAGAAAATTTGCTTCGAAATTGCCTTTATTGAATAATTATCTCTAATACACTGACTAGATTCTTTAGAAATAAAATTTAATTTTTTTGATGAGTAATTTATAACTTGCTCAATACTTTTCGTTAATCCTTTATAATCCCCAATTTCAACTACTCTCTGCTTATCGTTCACGATTATAGATGCATCCCCAGCATTTGTTGAAAAAGTAACACACCCATAACCAGCAGCTTCAGCTAAAACATTAGGAAAACCTTCTGTTTTTGAGCTTAAAATAAAAAAATCGATTGAATTATAAAATCTAGGCATATTCGAAACCTGTCCAAGCAACTCAACTTGTTCAATATTTATACCTGCATCTTGGATGTATTGAATTATTTCATGATTTTTAATAGTAATGCCACGCCCAGCAATTCGCAAGTTTGCATTAGAGTACTTTACTAATATAGGAGCCATAGCTAAGAATAAAGTTCGATAATCTTTTGCTTCATGAAACCTTCCTGCGGCACCGAAAACCCAATGACTTTTATCAAAGCACCTGACTTTACTAGTTTCAAAGTTATAACCATTAGGAATGTAAATACTATTTTCAAGTGTACTATAACCAAATTCTATATGTTGTTTCATCGCGCGTTCAGCGCAATAAATAACTTTGGCAGGTATATTGCAAAATAACTTACCTGCATATATAGCTAGCTTAGTACTAACACCTTCTGCTGATAAATCATCTAAAGAATGACGAACCCCCCAAATAACTGGTATTTTTATCCTATATAAAAAAGACGTTAAAGCAGCAGCAAAATTTGCATGATACATCCAGCTATAAATAATGTTTGGTTGATATTTCCTTAATAATTTATTTAGCTTTATAGGAGAAAATAACAAATCAAAAGCAGAATTACAGTTTAAACATACAACCTCAACATTCTCTTGTAATTTATTTGTCATTAATGGAGATATTCCCATTAATGAAATAATGATAGACTTCTTATTTTGTATATTGTTAACGTATCGAATAAGCATTTCTTCGGCACCACCAACTTGAGTAAAGTTAGTGATTATATGAATATCGTTCTTGTTTGTAGGCATGCTAAGGAACTCATTTAATTAATTGCGGGATTACCTGCATATACAAAATTTTTAGTAATCACACTAGCAGCAATAACTCTAATACCAATTTTAATCCCTAGTAAAATAGTTAATCTAGCACCTTTTCAGCACTCATTAATGGTTTTTAATTGTTATTTATCAATCGGTTTTTGGCTGGTTTGAAAAGAACACCACCAGTTTGCCTTATCACTTCTGCACCAACCATTCCACCATCACCAATAGTTATTATATTCATATAGACATGTAACAATTTTCACCTACATCTGAATTATGTCGAATTGAAATATCCCCACGTTCAAACCAAAAAGTGACATTAGAAAAAACAATACAATAGAGTGAACTGTTATGCCTGAGCAAGTCAACAAATCAACAACTTAGATTGGTAGAATAGACCTTTTATATGTGGATTAATTTAAAGTCTTATATGATGACTCATTTTATCTCGCTCAAAGACCATATCCAAGTGTTTTTTATACCCCAAAAAATATACTTTATTATTTTTTAACCCAAAAAAAATTGTAATAATACAACTTCCGCTAAAAACTAATTACTAAAAAACAATGGCTGATATATAAATAAGAGTAGGCACTAATTAACGTTACTTATACATCTTCCGATTAAAAACAAATAATATTCCTAAAGGAATGAAAAAATTCATAACCATAATTCTAATTTCACCATGGTAAAAGGTGTTTGCAGCCATAAATGCTAGCATGAACTTAATTGTTTCATTTGTCCCAGAAATTTTGTAATACACTACTTTTGCAAAAACACCCACAAAACGATAACTCATCCCTGAGATAAAAACACCTAAATAACTTAATTGAACATATCCAAAAGCAAGGTAGCCCGGTGGAATTATTGACTCTCTTATGCCTATAATGTTTTCAGTATTATAGTAAGTTAAAGAGTCTCCTACATTTATCCCAAAAGGTCTCAAATAAAAAAGCCAGCCCTGAATATAATCATAAAAATACCTAAAACCAATTTTATCTATCAGACCATCAACATATAACAAAGAAACTAAAGGGTGCCCAAAATTTGCAAGATATAAATCAAAATCAATTCCTCCATCCATAATTGTAATTATAGATGGAAACTCACCATTCACAGAAAAAGAATAAATAATGGATTTTAAAGATAGAATAATAGGTAACAATATCCCCATAGAAAACACACAAACCCATGCATATTTGACTGTTCTCATTGAAGTAATATGAAGAAAGATTAAAGACAAACTTAATATCAAATTAGCCCTTCCGATAGAACCAAGTAAATCCACAGTTAAAGCCATTATTAAAAATAGCATTATCAATTTTCTTCTATTTTGATTAAATAAAGTAGTAACCACCAATAATTTCAAAAAACCAAAAAGAATATTCAATAGAAATTGAAAATGTCCCCCTTGGATATGTCCTTTTCTTATTTCATATGCTTCCTCTTGCCGACCTTCTTGAAAAAGATAGAATATAAACCCTATAAAGACTAAAGATAAACACAACCAAAATATTCGACTCTCTTTAAGAGGCTTTTGATAAACACGATATTTGATTACATTATTAAAAAGTGGACGACACAACTCTGCTACGAGGTATCCAAAAACAAATGCAACTAATGCATAAACTCCTGACGATAATTCTATTGAGTTCGCCAGATTTAATTCTAGATATGTTACATTTGTTTTAATAAAAACAAATGTCAAAGGGATTAAATAAAAATAAAGGACGAAAAACAATGATAACACATAGAAAACTTTATCAAAATCAGTTACTTTAAGCTTCACTGGCACACCTAAACTTATAAACTAAAAACACTTACAAAGATAATAATTAACAAAAAACTTAATTACAGTTAAAAAGCAAACACCACAAGGTTTCTTCGTGCTACGGAAGTACGACTAAAAAACAATAGCTAAAAGACCAAAAATTTAACCATAGAGGTAACAAAAAATAGAATAATTAAAGCTGATATAAACACACACAACTAGGATAATCCAATTATTTCGAAATATAACATAAGGACCAATCAAGCACCAAATACCCACTCTACAAATATTACTGAATAAATTTTTTATTTTGCACAGCGCTCTCATCAAAAGAATATATTACATAAAACAAAAAAAATAGATATTAATAATTTACTCCAAAAAAATTCAAAAATTGGAAAGATAACTTTATTACGATTCGCATTACAAGAATCGCCATACTGTTCGTTAAATATAACTGACCTATGGCTCAGTATAATTTTTATTCAATAAGAATTACTCGTGATTTGTTTTAATAATAAACAACACCGTCTAATATTATCTATTCAAAGTTCAGTATTTCAGCTAAAAGCAACTACTGATAGATATCGTTTAGTTACTGCTTAAAATGATATTTTAACTTCTAATATTATTAGTTCATCTCTGTGATTAACTCTTCCGCCGTAACTAAAAAATTATTATTTGAGCTAAAACATTATTTCATACACATTTAATAAAAAACAAAAACAGCTTAAAGCTAGGTGTTTAAACACTAATCCTGCCGACAAATTAAAATAACTACAACTTGATTTTTTGAAGCGAAGTAAACCACATAGATTTTAACAACTGAAAGTATTTAACTTTATTTTTGGTTAAAAGTACAAATGGTTTTATTACTGACAAATCATGCCCTCTAAGTCTAGAAAAAATCAGTCTTGCATATGCATTACTGGCAGCTTGAGTTTCATATTCTTGATCATATTGAACAATATCTTTTAAATGCTCAGTTAAGCTATCTACCGTAACTCTTTTGGCTGAGTTATTACGAGTAACAGAATTTGACTCTGTCACTCTATACGCACTCAGAATATCTTTGAGGTATAGTGACTTACCATTTTTTGATATATTAAAGGCAATCCAATAGTCCAATACCACCTCTGTTCTACGTTTGAATATTCTGGCTTTTCTTCTATACATTTGACTTGAATGATGACCTACTAATGCATAACTTAATGCAATATCACTGCTAGATATGCTCTCAGGATAAAGGATACGAGCGATACGAGAAGGAAAAACACCAATTTTTGAATTAGAATCATCTACACAATATGTACAATGCCATATTTGTGCTATTGAACTATCTGCGATCATCAAATTCAATTGAGTAGTAATTTTATTAGGGTACCAATAATCATCTCCATCACAGTGACATACAAATTCACCTGTTGCCTGACTATGGACATTCAAAAAATTTTCAGTAGGTCCAACATTCTTCTGATAATTTATTACTTTTATAGTTGAAGGGTACTTATCAGAAAACTTAGCTATCAACTGTTTAGTATTATCCGTTGAACAGTCATCACCTATAATCACCTCTAATTCAAACTCTCCTTTTTGGCTAAGAATGCTACTCAAGCATTTTTCTATATAAGCTTCATGATTATAAGTCACTACACAAACAGAAATTTTGGGCTTTTCACTGTCACTACTTACATTCATTTAGTTATTATTCCTAAATTTAAATATCAACTTTGCTCTTGCTACATTAGAAGACAACAATGCAACACTTATCACTAACATTCCAACAATCACAACAAAAGCAAAATTTTCAAACCGACCAATTAAATCAACTTGAAATAAAAGCGATGATACACCGACTAAACTTGCTGGTAGCATAATTCTTACTGCATCACCAAACAACCAATTAAAATGTAAACCCGGCTGTAATTTATGGTGCACATAAGCTACCCAAATTAACAGAAACAATGCGTTCATTGTTAACCAAACATACCCAGCACCTATCCCGCCAAAATAGGTGGCTGCCAAAATAACACTAGGTATTAACAAAACAACTAAGCCGGCATTACCAATCAGGTGGTAACGAAGGTTACCCGATGCATATTGCAAATAATAAGCAAAAGCAGCAATTACTAAAAATGCATTCCCCGCAGCATACAAACGAAGTATAGGAGCCGCTTGTTCAGCTAAATACTCATCACCTGTCCATGCGATAAGTAAAGGTTTTGCTGTTACTACTAAGGTTATGGCGGCAGAGCCAGCTATAATCGAAACCAATTGGGTAGATTGACGATAAATATTAATCATTTCGTCATGTTTATTTTCAGCATAAAGGCGTGCCATTCTTGGCATTATCGCACTACTTATAGGCGAACCAATCACCATGATACCATTAGAAACTAGAACCGCTAACGTGAAGTAACCGTAATTTTCTAATGACAAGATCCCTGATAAAACCAATTTATCAGTCTGTGTCACAAACACCCATACAGACGCAGTAAAAGCAATGGTAAGCGAAAACTTTAATACAGATTTTACTGGCTTAAATGACCAGCCTATTTTTTGTTGCAAACTACTTTTACTTGGTAATAATTGCTGTGTTTTAGACGCTAAGCCAATTATTTCCAACAAAGCAATACCTAGCTGATGAATAAAAAAGACTAAAGGAGTAAAACCAAAACACCACATACTGACAAATACACCTACAAAGCGAAACGTAGCGATTGTTGCATTAAAACCACTTAGCCAAACTAACCGTTCAGAGCCTGTAACAACACCACGATATAAACCACACATCCATCGTAAAGCGACACTTACAGCCATTATTTGTACCGAGACTATCACGTCATTTACGGGTAAGTTTTCTATAGTTAACCAACGGGTAGCGACCAGGTTTGAGAATGAAAAAAGCGTTGCACCACCAACTACAGCAACAGTTATAAAAATTATTGTTAATGAACGATATAGCTGTCGAAAAGCAAGAGCGGATAAAGCACCAGCTTGATAGCGTGCAGTTTCACGCCCAATGGTTGGAGTCAATCCTAAATCAAGCACGCCAAACCAAGCCTGTAACATAGCGAAAAAACCCACTAGTCCATAGGCTTCACTACCCATATATTTGATATACATAGGCAACAGTAATATACCTATTAAAGTTACATAAATTTGGCTGGCGTAGTTTGCTATTATATTTTTTTTAAGCATTTTAAAACTTACCACAGAACATCTAACGGATGGTGTCCAACTAGAATATTACTCAGGATAAACTATAGTGTATCCTGAGAAGAAGGTATTTCATAAAAGTCTTTAATATAAACAACTCCATCCATAAATTTCACAACCAGAACTTCATTATTTTTTATGCATATATCACCCGGTTTCACTTTTGAAAAACGCTCTACAAAAAACTCATTAGTTAAAATACATGCACTGAAAATTTTATAATCGACCCCCCTTAAACGGAGTACCAATCCTAAATTAGAGCTAGAAAATGCACGAACATTTTTCAAAAAGTGTTCAACTAAAGTATTTTCAGGTAAAATAATAGGCAAGTTTTTGGGCCTAGAATAATAACTACCTTCGCCTAATTGTTTTTCGCCAATATATGCAAAATTTGAAGCTATTAACCTAGTTAAAGCATTTAACATCAACTCAGCTTCAAGTTCGAATATTATGCTATAAAGTAAACTAACATCCAATTCAGAAGTGATTTCAAATTTTTTCTGCTCAATTATATCACCTGCATCTAACTCATTAGTTAGATAATGTATGGTAGCCCCGGCAAACCCATGGTCAGCCAATAAACATTCATTAACAGGGTGAATGCCCTTGCCCCAGGGTAGAACAGACGGGTGGCAATTTATATAAGTTTTTTCTTTTGGAAATTCATCAACAGGCAATATATAAGAACACCCAGCAGATACACATAGATCAAAATCTTGTTTCTTTATATAGTCCAGTATTTTATTTCCATACCCTTTTGATGGTATTCTCTCTACCCAACATTGATCTTCAATCAATGGCTGCTCGATAACTAATGCTTTAACCACATTAATTTCAGGATGTATTACAAGGTTTTCTAATACTTTGGGTCTGTTTCCAATAAATATTACTTTAATCATTTTTATTTAGTCATCAATTAATTGTTTCATTATCTGGAATATGAAAAATAAAGTATACATAAGAAATAAAACTACTTTATTTCTTAATTGCAGCACGTGAAATCTCAAGGTTTATTTTTTCTATCAAGAACTGCATTTGCTTATTATTAATTCTCTCATCTATTGGAACAAAAAGAGTCTTTTCGTATATTTCTTTTTCCCAATGAGCATTTCTTCGTAAATGAATTTCCGGCCAATATCTTGGCAAGAAAATATCACTGCGGATTAAATTTTTGCATATCATACTCACATTGAAATTTAGCTTTAAGGGATAACAAAGGGGAACCTCTTCACCGTTTAACTCAAAAACCAACTGATTCACATCCTCAAATGCATCAGAAAGTTGTGCAAAGTGATTTTTTCTTTCTTTTTTTATCCTGTCTATATCTGCAGACAACAAAAGACAATTTGAGATAATAGATATTTTTTTCGGTAAAAAATCGTCTAAAGCCTTTTCAGCTAAAATAAAGCGAACGTAACCTTCTTGTACATTTCCTGCTGCACGTAATAAAAGGTGACTTACATGATTGCTAGAGTCGTAATTTTCTAAATATTTATCCACCTTAACATCAGAATATAAAAAACCACCATCGGGTATCGCAAGAAACTTTCGTGGTGAATATATTGTGGCAGCACAATTAAAAGGTTTAGCAAATAGAGCTTGAGAGTTATCAATAATGATATTTGCTGTCTTACAAGTTAATAGCTTTTCAATTTGTTTTGTTAACAAACCAAAATAGTTAACAATAAGAAAAAATTCTCCTTTTTCTAAATGAGGAACTTCTGATGGTAACAGCCCCTCATCTATAGAATACCATTTCACCTTAATACCCAAAGAGTTAATGGCCGGCAATAAACTATTACAGATATATAATGGTAAATATAAAACCTTTACATCAACTTTTTCCAAATAAAAATATAAACACGCCCTAGCGGACTGTAATGCCATCGCTCCCTTATGAATCCCTGCATTTTTTATACTAATATCTAGCTGCCCATAACCACCTATATCCATTTTTACCTCAAAGTATATTGGCTCAACATTTGACGACAAGTCTCTTTATTATTCCACATAAGAACATCAATGATAGACAAATCAGAAATAAAAATTGCGCAATTTTGTTGGTATCGAACTCCCTTTTCCATTTCAATAAAGCGTAATTGGATGCTAGATTCATCAAAGGAGTCTTTAGAATATAATGAAATACCTCCAATGGAATTTACATAAACTTCTGCACCTAAATAACCACATATGGCTTTAACTCTATGTTCACCTTTTAAATGCGAATAGCCCTCTTCAGGTAATTCACTAGAAATAATTAATTTTGTATCAATATCCATATACTCACATATTTTTCGAATAGAGTTATCAACGTATTCAAATAAATTAGAATTTTCAAAATTAATTATATTCTCAAATACACTATAAAATTGTTCAAAATACATAGATTTTTTATAATTAGATTTTATTTGATTTAACAATTTAGTTTTCCACTTACTAGATAATTCATCCACTATATAACGATCACTAATATTCAAATAGTCAGAATCTTTTCGCAGAGGAATAGTAAACAACGTGTCTTTTCCTGAGCTTAAAATTCTATTTCTATTTACCCATCCTTTTTTTGTATATTGAATATTATCGTATATTACAAACTTATCGACTGCATTGAGCAGCTGAAAATATCCTAAATACGGAAAAAAGTACGGCTGCATTATACCCAATCTCATTTTACCCCCTTTTTAACATTTTCTATAACAACAAAAACTTCTTCTAAAGTCATATATGTATGGAGCGGTAAACACAAAATCCCTTCAGAGATCATATGACTATTCTCAGTAGAATAACTGTAACTATCTACAAAGATTTGATCTAAAGATGGCGAAAAATACTGTCGACATTGAATATTAGCGGAGTTTAACACTCGACGAACTCTTTCACGTTGATGGTTGTCTTTTAACTTAATAGGCATATAAGCACCATTAACATTAGCTTGTCGATGCCAGTATGGTATTTCTACCACTTCCGCTAAACCTTTGCAGTAAGCGTGAAATAAATTTGACCTATGTTCTAAAACATTGTCCATTCCATCTAAATTGACTAAGCCTACCGCCGCTTGGTATTCATTTAACTTAGCGTTTATGCCTACATTGAGAATAACTTGATCATGATTAATTCCAAAATTTATCATCTCTTTTGCTTTATCGAAATTGACTTTATCTTTAAATACAACGGCACCTCCTTCAACAGTATGGAATATCTTGGTTGCATGAAAACTTAACACACTAGCATCACCAAAGTTAAGTACTGATTCACCATTAACTTTTATACCAAAAGCGTGGGCGGCGTCATAAATTATTTTTATATTATGTTGTTTTGATAATTCATCAAAAGCTATTACATCACAAGGATTACCATAAACATGAGTGGCTACAACAGTGTTAACTTCTGAATGCAAAGCTAGTACATCGGCAGCTTTACTAGGACATAAATTATAGCTTTTTTCATCAATATCACTAAATGAGGTCTCTATACCTTGCCATATTAGTGAGCTTGCTGTTGCAACAAAACTAAAAGGAGTTGTTAGCGCATCAGTCACATTAAGTGTTTTATAAGCAACTTGTAATGCTAATGTACCGTTAGAGACTAACAATAGGTTTTTAACACCTAAATATTCTTCTAAACGACTTGTTAATTTTTGATGTAAAGGTCCAAAATTAGTGTACCAGCCACTATCATTAACTTGTTCTAAATATTTAGTTAATTGCTTAATATCAGGTTTTATTGGCTGGTTTAGGTTAATGGCCATGTTAATTTAATAAACTCACTAAGTAATGACCATAACTATTTTTCATCATAGGCTCTGCTAATGTCTTTATTTGTTGGGCTGTTAACCAGCCACGGTTAAAGGCAATCTCTTCCAGACAAGCTATTTTAAACCCCTGTCTATGTTCTATTGTTTGAACAAATTGCCCAGCTTCAAGTAGTGATTCATGGGTGCCTGTATCTAACCACGCAAACCCTCGACCCAGAATTTCAACACTGAGGTCACCGCGTTCAAGGTAAGCATTATTTACACAGGTTATCTCTAACTCTCCACGTTCTGATGGCTCTATTGATTTCGCAATTTCAACAACATTATTATCATAAAAATATAAACCTGTTACTGCAAAATTTGATTTGGGATGCTCTGGCTTTTCTTCAATGGAAACTGCTTTCATATTTTCATCAAATTCAACAACACCGAATCGTTCAGGATCTTTAACTTGGTAACCAAAAATCGTTGCCCCTTCATTTTTTTTAGTCGCTTGAATTAATTTTGGAGAAAAACCTTGCCCGTAAAATATATTATCTCCTAATATTAGACACACGTTATCATCACCAATAAACTCTTCTCCAATAATGAACGCTTGTGCTAATCCATCTGGACTTGGTTGAATTTTATAACTGATGTTAATACCAAATTGTGAGCCATCAGCTAACAAGCGCTGATAACCGCTAATATCATCAGGTGTTGAAATAATTAAAATATCCCTAATACCTGCAAGCATCAGCACTGACAGAGGATAATAAATCATAGGTTTGTCATATATTGGTAAAAGCTGTTTAGAAACCCCTTTGGTTATTGGGTATAAACGTGTACCTGAACCGCCAGCTAAAACTATACCTTTCATTTTTCTATCCCCCTAAACGCTCTCGTTGATAAGAGCCGTCTTGTACTCTTGTACACCAACTATCATTATTTAAATACCAGTCAACCGTCTTCCGAAGGCCTGATTCAAAAGTTTCTTCAGGCTTCCAACCCAGTTCCCGCTCTATCTTTGACGCATCAATCGCATAACGTATATCGTGACCAGGACGATCTGTAACATAAGTAATTAATGATTCAAATCCTGGTGAATTCCCACCTTCACGAGAAAAACGATTTGTAGGAACTAGCTCTTCAAGTATTTCACAAATAGTTTTCACCACATCAATATTAGCTTTTTCATTATGGCCACCAATATTATAAGTTTCACCGACTTTCCCCTTAGTAACTACTAAATATAAGGCTCTTGCATGATCTTCCACATACAACCAATCTCTAATTTGTTGACCATTACCATATATTGGTAGCGGTTTACCTTCTAGGGCATTGAGAATGATTAAGGGGATCAATTTTTCAGGAAAATGATAAGGACCATAATTATTAGAGCAATTGGTAATAACAGTAGGTAAACCGTAAGTACGTAACCAAGCACGAACAAGATGGTCACTTGATGCTTTGGAAGCTGAATACGGGCTGCTTGGATCATAAGAGGTAGTTTCAGTAAAAAGGTCTGTGGTTCCTTCTAAATCACCATAAACCTCATCGGTTGAAATATGATGAAAACGAAAGTCATTCTTTTGTTGTTCATTCAATGTTAGCCAGTAATTACGGCTTGCTTCTAACAATGTGTAGGTACCAACAATGTTAGTTTCAATAAAAGCCGCAGGGCCATCAATTGAACGATCAACATGCGATTCAGCCGCTAAATGCATTACAGCATCAGGCTTATATTCGACAAAAACTCTATCTAACTCAGTACGATTACAGATATCAATATGTTCAAAAACATAACGTGTTGAATCAGAGACTTCTAATAATGACTCTAAATTACCCGCATAAGTTAATTTATCTAAATTAACAACAGAGTCAGAAGTATTTTCTATAATATGTCGAATAACTGCAGAGCCTATAAAACCTGCTCCACCGGTAATTAATATTTTCATAATATTCTTATTTGAACGCTTATAAAAAAGGCTTAATTTAAAAATTTAATATACTTAGCCATAAATTTGGAAAGCACATTTTCAATTAACAAATTCCCACCAGAGTAGAAATCACAGTTATCTTTTACAATCGCATATCGACTTCTTCTTTAGGTAAAAGATATTTTAAATCGTAAAGCACATGATTCTCTTTACCTAATTTCCGAATGTTTTTAGCACCTAACGCTTTAAATTCATCATGGGCTACTGCCAAAATAATAGCATCGTATTTACCTTGTTCAGGCACTTTTGAAAGTGTTAAACCATATTCACGCTCTGCTGCTTCACCGGAACACCAAGGATCTGTAATATCAGCATTGATATTATATTCTTTCAATTCTTTCGCAATATCAACCACTTTAGTATTACGTAAATCAGGGCAGTTTTCTTTAAATGTCAGCCCCATAATTAGAACGTTTGCGCCATCAACCTGAATACGCTTTTTAAGCATTTGTTTTACTAATTGCGAAACTACGTAAGCTCCCATGCCGTCATTCAGCTTTCGACCAGCTAAGATCATTTCGGGGTGATAACCAACAGATTGAGCTTTATGCGTTAAGTAATACGGATCAACACCTATGCAATGACCACCAACTAAACCGGGGCGAAATGGTAAGAAATTCCATTTAGTGCCTGCCGCTTCTAATACTTCGAGCGTATCAATATTTAATTTATTGAAGATAATGGATAGTTCATTGATTAAAGCGATATTTACATCTCGTTGAGTATTTTCAATAACTTTAGCTGCTTCAGCTACTTTTATTGAACTTGCTTTATAGGTACCAGCTATAATTATTGACTTATATAGTTGATCAACGATTTCAGCAATTTCAGGAGTAGAGCCTGAAGTAACTTTTAAAATATTCGTTACTCGGTGTTTTTTATCTCCAGGATTTATACGCTCAGGTGAGTAACCAGCATAAAAATCTTGATTAAAGGTTAATCCTGAAATGCGGGCCAGCTCTGGAATACAAACATCTTCTGTCGCACCAGGATAAACTGTAGATTCATAAATAATGATATCGCCTTTAGCAATGACCTTACCCAGCATTTCACTCGCTTTAATTAGTGGCGTTAAATCAGGCTGTTTATGTGCATCAATTGGCGTAGGCACAGTAACGATATACACATTACAGCCTCTTAAATCTTCACTAGAGGCACTATAACTTAAGTTTGAAGACTCTTTTAATTCGTCAGAAGAACACTCAAGCGTAGTGTCGATGCCATCACGCAATTGTTCAATACGCGCTTGATTAATATCAAAGCCCATTGTCTTGAATTTCTTGCCAAATTCAACCGCTAAAGGCAAGCCGACATAACCTAAACCTATGATGCCTATGTTTACTTTTTCAAGTGCAGAAACCACGTGTACTTCCTATCTGATATCTATTTATGTTTGGCTCTGTTCCATAACATTGTTGTCCCTTTTTTTTATTTTTGCTAAAGGCTTATATAACAAGCTCTCCAGCGAT
>JABSOJ010000768.1 GCA_013216005.1 Alteromonadaceae bacterium
CGGAAATAATAGCGAGGTTTGATTTTTAGTCTATACACGAAAAAACAAGGGGTTTACTGTCACCAGTTGTAAAAAAACTGTAAATTAATTTTTTATTATGCCTAGGAAATCCCTATTACAGCCCTTTATTTTAAACGCATCTGTACGTAATACTTGTAATTTGTTCTTCTATTTATACATTATCGGTCATCATTAATGCAGAAAAATTAAACCGCCGATAATAGTTTTTATCGACGGTTTTTTTTAATGAGGTGGTAGTTGAGCATTAGCTTCTTGTTGCATATTCTCATGTATATCGATCACTTTTCGGTCAAAAGGGTATTTTAGATTGGCTTGTTCACGGCCCTATAAAGTTAGAATTACAGAGTTAATCGATGAGAAAGAATAAACCCCTTGACTGATGCCGATCACTCAAGTTAAATTTTAATGAGGTCTACTGGCGGACAAAAAAGTGATCAGCTTGAGTGGTATCCGGTCGGCATTATGGTATTACGCAATTGCTAACTTCAACTGTTAAATCACTTCTGTCATTTAGAGAGGATTACATTAAAATAAACTATATTAGTAGTTATCAATAAGGAAAATCATATGGATGAGAAAGAAGAAGTACAATTGTATTTGAAGGTAAAAAAATATATGAAAATATCCGATTACATTCATGTTTTCTCAATAATTATAATCGTTGTTTTATTGGCTATAAGTATATACATGGGGGAGGTAAGTATTTATCTAATTATTGCTGGGTATTGGAGTGGATGGTCTAGCCGCCAATTTACAGCAATATCTCAGAAAGAACTTTTTGATTTTTTAGGTACAAGAATCAACAAAAGTAAAAAATCTTTAGACTATTTACTAAAAAAAACAAAATCACATCATGTTTAGCTAGTCTAATCATAGGCAAGCAATGTTTGTTATATGTCGAGCAATATTATAATGATAGATGGAGTCACAATTGGTATATCAAATTACTAATTGTGGAAATTTACTTACTAATTCATTATATATATATGGATCAATTTGAAGATAACTTAAGGTTCGTTCTCTGTGACTAAATGAAATTTTTGCTCCATATCTTATTAATATATCAATAATATCAATAATACTAGGTTGAAATTGAATTTGTGACAATGCCTGATCTAATGGATCTAATCCTTTATATTCTGTACTTATCGAAACACCATTTTTCAATAAATATTCAATAATATTTTTATACCTAGGAAATCCCTCTTGGAGCCCTTTGTTTTAAAGGGTTTTGATATTAATAATTAATTAGCAAGTGGTATTTTAGAAGGTTTTCTTGGCATGTTTGCAATTGACTAGCAGATTATGGTTTTTGTTCTAAGTTCTTCTAATATTCCTAATGAATGTTGACCAAATTGAAAGTTTTTACTCTCAAAAGATGATGTATCAACAAACACTAACCTCGTTACTAATTCCATTGAACTCATAATTCCCTTTTAAAATGATAGATAGAAAAAAGATAATTCTAGAACGTTTTCAATAATTTTAATACTTTTTTAAAATCCTACTACTAAGAAATTTAATTATTTCTAAGAAAAACCTAAAAAACACACCAGCCATATGTATTTTAATGGCTCTGTTCCATAATACTGTTGTCCCTCGATGAATCCCCTATTTTTAAAGGGTTAGGCGATAAATTGG
>JABSOJ010000769.1 GCA_013216005.1 Alteromonadaceae bacterium
CATACAAATGATTGGATTGATAAATGGAAGACCGTTGTACTAAATAGTGTACAATAAAACTATTGCTGTGACACTTCCTTTCAACCTTGGGAGCCTGACGCAAATGTATCACTAGAAGATTATGTTGATCTTAATGAACCTAGTCAGTACGTCGGTACATCGAAAATACCAGCGGGAGCAACTGATGTTAATACACAGACTGGACAATCTGGATTTCTATATGAATTAGACAACCCAGGAGGTGGTATCGATGTAAATGTGGCGTACCCTAATAATCCGTATTCACATGAACAAGAAATCGCAATCCCTGGAGGAATAAAGAGTTACAATATTCGAGGAGCTACACCTCTTGATGGAGGTAATAATCCAATCGGTGACTTTATACCAAACCCTAATTATTTGAAAAAACAATAACATGACATTTACACGTAAAATAAAGCTTGCTCATGAAGATATGATAGTTGGGGAATTAAATATTAGTTGCAGTATAGGAAAGTCTTCAGTCTCTATTGATTATAAAGATGAGCTTGGAAGAGAAATCTCTCTTGATGGGCGAGACTTTTTTTATCTCCTTGCTAAGATAAGAGAGAATTACGCTGAAAACAGAGTCTTATTGCTGTGTAAAGGGAGCCTCCGAGATGTTTTTCCCGGAGGTTTGACGTCGGAAAGTTCATTTGGAGAATTAGCGTACCATTTTGATGAGTTTAATAGAGAAAAGACAGTAATAAATATCTTTGATCCTGTAACTATAAAGGATATAAAATTACTTTCTAATTTCTCTAAGCAAAAAGAACAACGAAAAGCTGCGATTAAATATTTTGGCCGCAGATAAATATTAATAATTAAGTAAAGTAAGTTGGCGGATGAATGGCTGAAATTTTGAAAGGCAATGTTATAGAGGGAGAGGTTGATGGTGCAAAAGTGTTTTATTATACATTTATGCCTAACGATTTAGTTAATCAATATGGTTTACCATCACCACTCATAGTTGGAGTGATTGATAACCCTTATGACGTTAATAGAACAGTAAATGATGTTATTAATGACTCTTTTAAGCCTAACTCTGAGTTTAAAAAGATGTTACATAGTTTTTGTACCGATCAACTTCCAAAACAAACAACATTACAGGATGAGGCAAAAGAGCAGGAAGAAGGTTGGATATATATAATAGATCAACGAACGCTTGATCCTCTTGGCAATGTACCTCCTGATGATATTGTTGGTGCGTTGGAAGTGAAAGGTGGAGTTATTTTAGGTTATCAAGAAAACGGTAATTATAAGATACACTCGAAGAAAGGTTTTATAAACTTTGGAAAGTCTATTAATCAAGAATTTGAAAACTATATGCTTAATATACTTATGAAAAAATAGTTTGCTTTTAAGTGGCACACTTTATACTATAAATCACTAGGGTGTGTTGTCGCGCCCAAAACGAAAACCACCAATCTTGGTGGTTTTTTTATGCCTGAAATTTAGGCCAAACAAACCCGCTGCTTGCGGGTTTTTTAGTATCTGAACCTATGAAACTTAATATTATTAAGAATAAAGGCTTTAGCTTTAGCATCAGCGACAGGCTAATTGCGTTGGAAGTGTAATACACAAAGGTACTATTTGGTCTAATATATAGTAAGTACATTGAGGAATATTTACTATTGAGGTG
>JABSOJ010000770.1 GCA_013216005.1 Alteromonadaceae bacterium
TAGGTGGCGCAACAATCAACCCACGTTGCCCTTTACCTATTGGAGCCGCTAAATCAATCACACGTGCTGTGATGTCTTCAGTGGAACCATTACCACGTTCCATGGAAAGTCTATCGGTCGGATGAATAGGTGTTAAATTTTCAAAAAGAATTTTATTACGAGAGTTTTCTGGACGATCAAAGTTAACTTCACTAACTTTTAACATCGCAAAATAACGTTCACCGTCTTTTGGTGGACGAATTTTTCCATGAATAGTATCACCAGTACGCATACTAAAACGTCTAATTTGACTTGGTGAAACATAAATATCATCAGGACCAGCTAAATAAGATCCTTCGGCTGAGCGTAAAAAGCCAAAACCATCTTGCAAAATTTCAAGAACACCTCCGCCAAAAATATCTTCTCCACTTTTAGCGTGCGCTTTTAAGATGGCAAAAATAATATCCTGCTTACGTGATCTGGCTAGATGCTCAAGTTTCATAGACTCAGCGAGGCTGATCAAGGAGCTAATCGATTTTTCTTTTAGGTCGTTAAGGTTCATAGTGGATTCTTTGATTTTACAATTGGTTGTGTTGCCTGATGGCAATTCGAAATGAAAGTATGTGAATGTTTGACGTGTTCTATCAGGTTGATAGGTTAAACTTAGCACTAAAAATTAATTGCGTAAAGCCAACATGCAATTAAATGTGTATTTTTTATAAAAATATTACAAAAGCCTACAGTTTTGCAGACTTTTTAACTTTTTGTTTGATTTTAAAACAATAAAATTTATAAATTTTTATCAATAAACTCTTTTAATTGAGTTTTAGATAATGCTCCAACTTTAGTATCAGCTACAAGACCATCTTTAAATAAAAGTAAAGTTGGAATACCACGAATACCATATTTAGGTGGCGTAGCTGAATTTTGATCTATGTTTAACTTACCAACAGTTACTTTATCACTGTATTCCTCTGCTAATTCGCTTAACAAAGGCGCTATCATTTTACATGGACCACACCATTCAGCCCAAAAATCTACCAAAACAGGTTTTGATGCTTTAATTACATCTGCATCAAAGCTTTCATCTGTTAGCTGAACAATTATTTCGCTCATTTTTCTCTCCGTTAAATAATGGCACTAAAGCCTAACTTGATGAAGAGTATACCTCCATCATAATAGCCAAGCAACTTATACCCAATTAGCTCAATATTAATTCAAAAAAATGCATGTAGCTTGGATATTCGTAACCTGTTAAGCTATGCATTATGAAAAAAACACATTTAACAGACACAAAATTTTCCGATCTTAATCTTGCTCCGCAAGTAGTGACCGGACTTGAAGCCATGGGCTTTCACAACTGTACGAGTATTCAGGAAAAATCTTTGCCTATTTTAATACAAGGTAAAGATATAGCTGGTCAAGCACAAACAGGTGAAGGTAAAACCATTGCATTTTTAGCCGCAGCTTTTCATCATTTATTGCAAAAGCCTAAACCTGAGCATAACCAGCCCCGCGTTTTAATAATGGCGCCCACCCGCGAACTTGCTATCCAAATTCACCGAGATGCCTTACCGCTGTCAAAATCAACAGGTCTTCGTCTTGGTGTTGTATATGGTGGCGAAGGTTATGAAAGTCAACGTCAGGAACTCGAACAAGGTGTAGATATTTTAATTGG
>JABSOJ010000771.1 GCA_013216005.1 Alteromonadaceae bacterium
ACTCATCCTTCTACTTTACAGCTTTACCCAAAACGCAGCAAGCTGCGGGGAATTAAACCCCAAGAGATTAAAAAAGCACCAAGTAAATATTAAGAAAATATTCTCTTAGCCCAACGCGTTAAGCCTGCGGTCACACTGCCAAAATGATCCCCTACGACTAATTTTGTCTGTGGAAATTGCGCTTGTAAAAATGTTGCTAACACCGGAGATTTTGCTGTACCACCCGTAACAAAAATAACATCCGGCTGGCAACCGGCTTGTGCAACACCAGTTTGCATTAATTGAGCAATCGCGGTTAATTCCCGTGAACTGGCATTAAGTAACGTTTCGCGGCTCACATTGGTTTGCAAACCATCATCAAGATAACCAAGGTTTATTTGTTGTTCGTCTTGTTTAGTTAAAGAAATTTTTGCTTGTTCGGCGTCATTCACCAATTGATAACTTAATCTTTCTTCATGTACTTTTATCAATCTTGCAAAATGCTCCGGCTCTGCGGCATCTCGACCAAGTTGATGTAAAAATCGGCCATTAGCCTGACTATAAAATTCAGTTTGCTCATTGATATTATTTATTGCTACAGCTTGCCAATAACTATTAACCGACATAGGTTTTCCCGTTTTCAGAAAACTGTTTAAACATAATTTTGGCATAATACCTTTAAGTGCCAACTGAATATCGAAATCGTTACCACCAATTCGCTGACCACTGTGACCTAACAAATGACTACTTCGATCTAAAGACGCTTTATATTCAGGCCCCATTAAAAGCAATGAACAATCGGTCGTTCCACCACCAATATCTACTACCAGCACTTTTGTTTCCTGCTCAAGACTGGCCTCAAACTCAAAACCAGCAGCAACAGGCTCGTATTGGAATTCAACATGTGTAAAACCAACACGTTTAGCCGTATTCGTTAATATTTGAATGGCCTGAGCATTACTTTCTTCACCTTTCAATCCCTGAAAATTTATCGGTCGACCAATAACCGTGTGCGTAACTTCTCTTTGAAGTTTTTGCTCTGTTAAAGATTTAATATGAGACATCATTGCCGCAACAATATCTTCAAACAATTCGACTTGTTGAGGCATTAAACCACTCGCACCCAAAAAAGACTTAGGAGATTTTATGTAATAACCTTCAAGAGGATCTTCTAAATAGCGGTTTAATGCATTCTGACCAAAACACAAATCTGATGGAATTCCATCCAATTCTAATCTCTAAGTACCGACCGCCCTTTTTGTAATTGCCATTGTCTTTGTTGGTTAAAAGTTATTTGATTAGTTTGGGATAATTGTTTTTGCAGCCAATTAACAATAACTTCACGACTTGGGGCATACAAAGTAGAAGACATATAACGACCATAATCGCCAAGTTCAACCAATTGAGGTTGCCCCTGGGACATTATTCCAACAGCACAATTTGACGTACCGTAATCAAAACCAATCATGTAATAACCTAAAAAATAAAACGGCCGCGTAGAATACTGAAAAAAATAATTGGCAACAAGTATTAAATACGGTTTTAATAGAACATGCCTATGCAGTTTGTTCAGGACTGGTCTATACTGTATATACAAGGCTCTGTTGTAGATAATTGTTGTCCCTTCAAATGGAATTAAACTCAACCCTTATATCTAGGACTCTGTGACTAA
>JABSOJ010000772.1 GCA_013216005.1 Alteromonadaceae bacterium
CAAATACATGGCTACATTTTATGACTTTTAAAGTCCATTTAAATCAATACCTTAAATGTGCGGAATGTAGGATGAAATTATTCAACAAATCAAAATGTTACAAATTAATGGCTGCGGCCTCTCTTTTATTTTCAGCTAATAGTTTTGCTACAATGTCATGCGGTCATGTTGACAATGGTGACGGAACAACAACATACAAGTGCTCTAGTACTTATTCAGGAGGAGGAAATAACGGTGGAGGAATAGACTTTAGTGTTTTGTATGGTGGTAACTATGCTGATGTATTTGACCTTACAGGAAACCCATACCCTAATTCTATGTTAATAATGGCCTATGAGAAATCTTTAGAGCAACAGTTCGATAAAAACCCATGGAATGCTGAAGCTAAAGCTGATTTAGCACAAACATTAATTAATGCTAAGTTGCTGATAAATTATATAGCTTTAAACTATCAGTTAACTCCTGCGATGAAAGATAAACGATTAAAAGCACTATCTCAAGCAAATACATTAGCTAACACCTTAAATAGTGGTGCTCAAATAACCAATCATTTTATAAATAATGAGCTAGGTTATGCTGGTAGTGAAATTGCTACTGTTATTGCGGGGATAGTTATAGCTGCAGGTGGTACTGCTTTTACAGCAGCGGGGTCGCCTGTCATTGTTAGTGCTGCTCTTGTACTTATATCAAGTGTAGTGCTTTTACCAATTCTGGAAACATGGGCCGACTCTTATTTAGAAGAATATAACCACCCTGATTTCTTAACTACTATCAACGTAAAATTTGATATTCCGAATATTTATCAAATGGCAGAAGATGCGATGATTGATTTATATTGCGCTTCAATACCACCTCATAAGCAGCAACAAATCGGTATATGTTCAATTCCTCCTATCATATTAGATCTTGATGGTAATGGTATTGATTTCTTAACCTTAGCAGAATCAAAAGTATATTTTGATGTAAACAATGACGGTGTTAATGACAATGTAAGCTGGCCGACTAGAGGTAATGCAGTATTATTTGCAGACTGGAATTCTTCTGGGATTGTTGATAGTAGAACTGAATTTATGTTTTCATTATATTCGATTAAAAAACATGCCTCAGATTTAGAAGGGTTAAAATTGTTTGATTATGATGATGATAATGATATTGATTCAAAAGATGCAATTTATGAAAAGCTTTTTATTTGGGACGACCGAAATGAAGATGGTATTTGCTCTACAGATGAAGTTAGTAGCCTTGACTCTCTTGGAATGAGTTTACACTTTTCACCACAAGAAACTAAAAAGAATCATAAAAAGCCAAAAGGAAAACATGGAAATAAAATTGAAAATGAATTTAATTTCAAAATTAATGGAGTTACTGGTCTAGCTATAAGTGCAACTCTTAGAGCTAAAATCAATTAATTTTTTAATTTTAATCAATGCTTCACTTGATAACTATAAGTGAAGCATTTTAGGAGTATAACTTATTTTAGTATTTAATTTTTGTTGGAAAACATACTGGAGGCTTCATTTCTTACTTATTGTTACTATTATTCTAACAATTATTGTGTACTTTTTATTTCCTCCGTGAGCTTACGAGAACATAGCGCAACTTTATAAATTCGATCTGATTAAATCATTGCAACCAATTACTAAGGATGCAA
>JABSOJ010000773.1 GCA_013216005.1 Alteromonadaceae bacterium
GTAGGCCTTTAAAATTGCAAGAAAATTGTAATTGATGGCTATCAATTATATAATCCACACGTTCTGAGGCTGTTTTTGTAAGCCTACGCAAATTGTTTATACTGATATGAAAATATTTCATCGGCATCAGTGATGTTATTGAATTATTTTGTCTGCGTATTATTAGTGGTTAATTATCTTAAACGGTCTGTAGTCTTGTAATTTAACAGCAATAGAATATCTCGGGGGTTACTCAAGAAATTATTAAGTAAACTGCATATTGGTAGAATACTTACTTCATGAGTAACAATAAAAAAAAGTTGAAGGCTCTAAGAGCTCTTTAGGCAGCAATCGTGAAAAAACAACGTCCTGTATATATAGATTTCACTACAATTAAAATGCATCCTGCAGCACATGCATCTATTTTACACCGTATTTCTGGTGTAATTATGGTATTTGCTATTGGTATTTTATTGTGGGCACTTTCATTATCTCTATCTTCTGCGGAAGGATTTGCTCAAATTCAAGCATGGCTTGATGGCATATTTTTCAAAATAATCATTTTAGGTATTATTTCTGCACTTATTTACCATTTGCTGGGTGGAATTCGCCACCTGTTTATGGACTTAGGCCATTTTGAAGAATTAGATTCCAGTAATACCAGTGCCAAATTTATAATGGTACTTTGGCTCGCACTTACCGTAGTTGTAGGAGTTTGGTTATGGTAGACAGTATTGCAACAGTAGGCCGTAATGGCGTGCATGATTTTATTTTATTGAGATCCAGCGCAGTTATTCTCACGTTATATACAGTAATAATTGCTGGTTTTTTTATTGTAACCCCTGAAGTAACATTCGAAACATGGCATGGTTTCTTTGCACAAATGAGTGTTAAAATTGCTACTTTACTAGCGATTATATCACTTGTTGTGCACGCTTGGATTGGTGTTTGGCAAGTACTTACTGATTATGTTAAACCTGCATTTTTACGCGGTTCATTACAGTTTATCTTTTCTGTTACTTTATTAGCCTACCTTGCAGCAGGCTTTATTATTGTGTGGGGTGTATAAGTGAGCGTTCCAATTCGTGAATTTGATGCCATAGTTATTGGCGCAGGCGGTGCAGGTATGCGCGCTGCATTAGCAATTTCGGAGTCAGGTCAGTCTTGTGCCTTGATTTCAAAAGTATTTCCAACCCGTTCTCATACTGTATCTGCTCAAGGTGGTATTACCGTTGCTCTAGGTAATGCCCATGAAGATCATTGGGAACAACACATGTACGATACCGTAAAAGGCTCTGATTATATTGGTGACCAAGACGCGATCGAATACATGTGTAAAGTTGGTCCTGAATCAATTATTGAACTAGAGAAAATGGGTTTACCTTTCTCCCGTTTTGAAAATGGTAAAATTTACCAACGTCCCTTCGGTGGACAATCTAAAAACTTTGGTGGTGAACAGGCTGCACGTACGGCGGCTGCAGCTGATCGTACCGGTCACGCTTTACTTCATTGTTTATATCAGCAAAACGTTAAAAATAAAACTAACGTTTACAGTGAATGGTATGCCTTGGATTTAGTTAAAAATAGTGCCGGAGTTGTTGTCGGTACTACTGCTTTTTGTTTTGAACGGGGCGAAGTAGTTTATTTTAACGCTCGTGCAACCGTTTTA
>JABSOJ010000774.1 GCA_013216005.1 Alteromonadaceae bacterium
GGAGGATTAATACCCCGCTTTCACGAAGTGAAAGGCGAGCCTTAGCGAGACAGCTTGCTGCGGGGATTTTTAATTTTTCCGATGGTGATTCAACTGTATTTAATTATCAATCTAATACTTCCTCGTATAAAGAGATAAATTTTTTATTTAGTGTTGAAGGTGATTTAGATGACGAAGAAATAGAGGCAATATCTGCACTAATAAAAGATATTAATAAAATTCAAAAAGCTTTTTTTAATGGCAACATCGAGAAAGCCTACGAAAAAGCATTAAAATTAGGTTTTGATGATGAGCAACTGAATTCATTTAGTCTAGAATTGCAACAAACAAAAATGAGCTACGTCAGCCAAACCTATAATGAAATAGCGCGTTATGACGATAGTGCTAATGATGAATTGGCACGGTATGTTAAACCCATAATGGACTTTGTTGAACAATTTAGGCAAGTACAACAAAATGCTGATGACTTGTTTCTACAAAATCAGGAAGTTCAAGGCAAGGGAGAATTCAACAAATTATTAGAGTTAGTATTAAATGCAGAGTACGGCAATAATGAACAATTAGTAAATGAATTTAATAAGTTTATAGAGAAATTACATTGATAGTAAAAATTAGTAAAATGCTAAAATTTGAGCGTTATATTAAACTTAACCCTTATTTTTTGTGATGTGTTAAATATAACAGGCATAAAAAAACCCGCCAGTGCGGGTTTTTTGTTTATAACTCTTATATATTCTCGTCTGTTCTTTCCGGGCGGTCTTTAGCCTCACGTACTTTTAAGGTGCGTTGCTGGAACTCGGTATCATTTAATGCTGAAACAGCATTGTCAGCATCATCAGCAGACATTTCGACAAATCCGAAACCTCGACGTTTACCTGTGTGTTTATCTTTCATCAAACGTACTGAATGAACAGTGCCTTGTTCAGAGAAAAGCTCACGAACAGAGGATTCATTTGCTCTATAGGGCAAATTACCGACGTATAGTGTTTTAACATTATCAGTTGTAGTGACATCATTACTATTATTAGTTGAAGAGGCTTTACTAAGAAAAGTATTAATTAAAGGAGCTAATAAAGCACCAATAAATGAGCTTGCAGCAACTGTGTTAGGATCGGCTTGGAACATGCCTGCTGTTAAAAAACCAATTACAGCTAAGACTATAGCTATGATAGCTATGGTTAATATTTGGGGAAACTTCATAATTTATACCTGATTATTATTTTATAAAATCAAAAAAGTGCAAATATATGTTACTCACCTTTCATTAATGTGCAACTAGTAAGTGTAAATTTTATTCAATTTAATCAGATGAATAAATCTAGGGATAGATTGCAACTAATAGAAAGTATTTTGAATATACACTAAAAAGCCTCGTAAACTTTTGTAAAATCGCCCCTTGAACCACTTGTATGAATTATTATTGTGCAACTTGCGTCTTAAGTAATCACTTAAACAAATAAATGAACTATTTATAAAAAAAGGGTTGACCAAAAGTTAAAAGTGTCTAAAATCCGCATCCAGTTCCAAGGGGTAACTCAAGGAACTGTTTTGATAAGTTTAGTCTTCTAAGTAAGGCGAAAACGGTCAACTTAACGTTTGGTTTCTGATAAAGAAACGAAGTTCAAAAAACTTCAAAATAAACGTTGA
>JABSOJ010000775.1 GCA_013216005.1 Alteromonadaceae bacterium
GTATGATTCAAACCACACCTATAATTATAGGTGTGGTTTGAATCATACATAGCTGTGCTTATATTTATACTTAATACTATGTATGATTGTGTATTTCTACTTATATCTATGTATGCTTCGTAGTTTGCTTTTTACCACTATGTATGGTTGGATGAATCATACATAGTCATGTTTTTTATTTGTGCTTGTTTAATATTTCACCAATGGCTGCTTTGCCTTTACCTACAGTATTTTTAAATTAATGTTTTTTTAAGGGGGATGTAACTTATCTTCATAGTTCCGCTTTAAATGCAAAATATATAAGTGACTGCTTTTACTTTGTTTTAAATAACATTAACCGGAATAGCCCTATGACATGGCTTAATATACGCTTGCTTTATACTGTAATAAATTTTTCGGTATGTTTTCACCTTCAATTTAGATGTATTACTAATGGGCTTCTACTATATGGATACCATAAGTGGCATCCATAACTAAGGCATTGATATAACTAGAATAATAATGACATATAGTAGAAATGGCGGTGTATCAAAAAAAAACACTGCTACCGTTAATTTGGCCTATGAATTAAGCCAATTGAATAAAAGAGTATTAATATTGAATTTTGATGGTCAAGAGGACACCACAAAAAATTCTGTGACCAATAAAGAGAAAGCTAAGTATTGCTAAGGTGCTAATATATTGATAAAATTTTTTTCGCCAAATAAGGATTATTAGCAGAATCAGTACAAATTTCTTAATAGTATTTT
The DNA here is from genome assembly GCA_013216005.1 of Alteromonadaceae bacterium. Classification (GTDB taxonomy): domain Bacteria; phylum Pseudomonadota; class Gammaproteobacteria; order Enterobacterales; family Alteromonadaceae; genus JABSOI01. Next base: position 750 of record JABSOJ010000775.1, read on the forward strand.
AAAGGCAGAAAAATGAAAAAAAAATATTTACTCGCGCTATTACCTTCAATTTTTTATATCAACTCAATATCCGCTGAAGATTCAACCCCCAAAGAAAATCCAGTACTAAATAAAAATGAAAAACATATGAATGGATATGATACGAATGGAAATCCTATCAGTATTGATACCTCTTCTCTTATCAAAGATTATGTATCAGGAAAAATATATAGCCAAGATGGAAGTGTTTATGTTGATAAAGGAACTTATGAAATATGGGATAACAGAGGAAAAACAATCATAAAAGATTGCTCTAAATCTTTATTGTTGACTGATCCATATGTAGAACCAAGCGCTGAATTAGGAGAATTACCAGGACCAGAATGTTATTTTCAAAAAATAAAATATCATGAAGATGGTTCAGAATATGAAACCATAAAATATCAGGAAGATGGTTCAGAATATGAAACTACAAAAAAAAAATTAATTAATTCCCCCCAAAAAAATACAAATGATTCAAAAAAACAATCATCTTCTTTTAAATCATACAATTGCTCTTCATTTTATGGCTATGCTCCTCCTATCGCATGGAGTAAACCAATAATCATCACAAGTCATGTAGGTCCTACAAACTATAAAGTTACTGTAACACCTAAAGGAGACACAGAAATATTCTCATGGATAAGATTCTATGGTACTAAAGATAGATGGATTAAATATAAATTTAGAAAATCAGCAAACATTTCAACCGGAAATGTTGCTGCCTCTGTTAAAATTTCATTTAATGGCATTCCATTTGGCTCAGTGGTAACAGGTAATATATGTTAGCTTGACCTTAAGAACACTTTTTTCCGCCGCTGAAATGCAGCACAAACCCGTATCAATTGTACATTCAGGCCATACAGCTGCAATAT
>JABSOJ010000776.1 GCA_013216005.1 Alteromonadaceae bacterium
CAATGAGACGTCAACCTCTTTAAAATCATCAATTTAGTTTGTTTTATTTCTTTTTTTGAACTCCGAAACTTGAGTTATTACCTTAGCATTTTAATATTTTCAAAAAAAATACACGTAAATACATGAGTTTTCTTAAATTAATATCTTAAATGACTTCAACATATCCTCCCTTAACTATAAAAACCCAAGAAGTGTTATAAACAAAGGGTTGCATATAAGGAAACGGTTTAAAAAACATATTAAAAAGTAGTAAACTTAAGTGCGAGGAATGCTGATGTAAGAGGTAAAAAATGCATAAACATAGTTATATATTCGATAGGAATATGAAATTTAAAGATGTTGATCTGAATTATTATTATGGTGAAGTAATTCAAATAACTGATTCAAAAGAATATAACCAAACGGATCTTTTGCATGATTATGAAAATTACACATTGGATAGCCATTTATTAACTTCAGTTAAAAATCCACTAGACAAGTGATCACTTTTTTTAGAAGGTTCTGCAACACATTTTCTATTTAAGTTGAGATTTGTTCATACACGCTCAGAAGTAAAGAGAGGGTAGAAAAATGGAAAAAGGTCGATATAGAGTTGATAGAAATATGAGATTAAATGAAGGCAATTTATTGCTTTCTATCGGTGACCAATTCAGCATAACTGATTTATTGGATGACAATAACGTCAGGCTATTGTTCCATAATAAAAGTACTATTGTTGATCAAGATGTTTTAGCTATTGGTTCAAGTCATTTGAACTTAAATTTGCAATTAATAACATCTTCTTCCTAGGTGAATTACTCAAATATTAAACTATTTGTAATACTTTCTCCTGACAAGATAAAATCTTAATCTGTTAATTAACAATAACGACGTTAATTGATGGATTAAGTCAGGCGGCACTGATTTCCCTTTTTGGCTTGCTTTGTGCTTTGCATTATAATAGCTGTGATTATGGATAGTGATAAAGCATAATATTTAGCTTTATAAAGTGCTCATTACGCATATTTACGGAATTCGCTTGGACTAATACCCATTAATTTTTTAAAGTAACGCCCCATATGACTTTGATTTGAAAATCCACATTGCAAAGAAATATCAGCCAGTGATTTTTTTGTTGTGGTACTAAGGCGTTTAACTTCTTCAACTCTAACCGACAATAAATATTCCTGGGGTGTTTTAGCCATGTTTTCTTTAAACATCCGACAAAAATGATAGTCACTCAATTGTGCTATGGCAGATAATTCAGAGAGAAAAATTTGTCGATTAAAATTTGCATGAATAAAATCACACACCTGAACGACTACCTTAGGTGCTAAACCACCTTTAACTTTTTCGCTAAATGTAGCTATTCCCATGCCGTGTATCATAGAAACTAAAATGGTATCAGTGATCTGTTCTATCAATAAATGATTATCACCTGCCCGCCAGTCAGCGGCTAACATTTGGTAGCGAAACATAGCCTCTAGTCCCTTATCTTCACAAAATGTAAGCTCGGGAAGATTGAGCATCCGGGGATCTATATCGAATGTTTTTAAAACTAATTGTTTAAGATAATTATCGTCGGTATTTCGGTACACAGTTCGTAGTTTTAAAACACTGTACACACAACTATCCAGTAGCTCAAAAATGATTGAACTGT
>JABSOJ010000777.1 GCA_013216005.1 Alteromonadaceae bacterium
TAATTAAATGTCATAAATTGTTTAATAAAAAGGGCTTGGACAGAACTGTCCTATTTTTCCCCTCAAAATCAGGTATAATTTCGCTATTGTTGTTAAAACCTCGTCAGAAATGTCGGGGTTTTTTCATATCTGAACCAAAATAAAACAGAAAGGAAGCGACTGACCGATATGTCGAGTATCAATCAGCCGTCCCATCATATGTAAACGCCATACGATAAAACCAAGGCTTCCCCCGCCTGTACAGGCAATAGGAAGCTTATCACGTATCGGTAATTGTATATATGTTACAAGTGTTAAGATGTTTTTCCTGTAAAAAGAAGTTGTGTGAATATGACGGTACCATCGTTATTAAATGCAACAGATGTAAAAAAATAAATCGTTCGAGCGCCTTGAGTGCCGGGGAAAACCCCGCGACTGCAGTAGGAGTTGAGCTTGAACCAAGTATCCCCGAAAGAAATTTCACCAAGTATAAATAACCAAACTAGTAAAAATGTGAGCAACGACAATCTGATCTTGTATCACGATGATTGCTTAAACGTATTAAAAACATTACCCGATAACAGCGTTGATTTGATCGCAACCGACCCGCCATATTTTCGTGTAAAGAAGAATGATTGGGATAATCAGTGGCCCGATGTCGAGAGTTTCCTGGCATGGCTAGACGATGTCTTGTATCACTTTTATCGCGTATTAAAGCCCTCAGGCAGTTTATACCTGTTTTGTTCGCCTCAATTGAGCGCAGAAACTGAGCTGTTAATTAAACAGCGTTTTGAGGTGTTAAACCATATTGTCTGGGCTAAACCTTCAGGGTTATACATGCGGCACTGTAAAGAAAAATTACGGGGCTTTGCACCGCAAACAGAGCGCATTATTTTTGCTCAACACTATAACGCTGATGGTCAAGCCAAAGGGCTTGTCGGCTATGACCAAAAGAAGGAGCAAGCTAAACAAAATGCGTTTGCGCCTATTATTGATTATTTCAAACAAGCTAGAGCCGAATTACAAGTCACGGCTAAAGCAATCAATGAAGCCACGGGTACACAAATGTGTAGCCATTGGTTCAGTGCCAGTCAGTGGCAATTACCAAGCAAAGATCAATACGAAAAGCTTCAAGTGCTTTTTGCCGAGCATGCCAAAGATAAACTAAACCCCTTATACCGTGATTACGAATGTGTCCAGCATGAAATGCAAGGGCTGCATGTTGATTATGATGCACTGAAAAAACAGTTTGATTTAGCCAGACGTTATTTCAGCGTGAGCGCCAAGGTTCAGTACACAGACGTTTGGAACTTCAAAGTGGTCCAGCCTTATCCGGGTAAACACCCCTGTGAAAAACCCGCCGATCTGATGGAGCACATCATAAAAACTAGCTCTCGTCCCGGTGACGTGGTGCTTGATGCGTTCTTTGGCTCAGGTGCTACGGGTAAAGCGGCATTAAAACTCGGTCGAAAGGTTATTGGTATTGAGTTTGAAGAAGAAACCTATTTAAAAACAAAAGCGGAATTAGCCGCATTGTATTAAGGCTTAAAAGTTAAGAGGATCATCATGGCAGCATACGGCACGACATCAACAAAACGATTGGCGACCTGCCATCGTGATCTGCAATTGATCTTTAACACGGTCATCAAAAAGGTCGATA
>JABSOJ010000076.1 GCA_013216005.1 Alteromonadaceae bacterium
AAAATGTTGCTTGCGATCATCCATATCTGACCAATCAACATGAATAATGGGGTGTTTAGTTTTACCTATTAAAGAAGCACACATTTGAGCATAAATTGGCAATATTTCTTTCTGCAAATGAGCATTACTACACAACCTATCAACACGCTTAATACGATGTTTTTCTAAAGCTCGATTACTAATATTACGGCCAAGTCCAGTAACTGAAAGTGACGCGCCATTAATGGTACTTTCAATAGCCGCAAATAAACTTAATCGGCGAATTTTATGCATTGTCGGCGTGATTTTAGTCAAACATTTTGACAGCATTTTTTTAACATTCATGGTGCTTTACCGAGGTCATTTTTCTTTGCTGAGTCATTTGATCACCAAACGCCATAAATGTTAAATTCTTTTTTCGTCTATCTTATTGTTTTATATTTGTTTATTAGTTTTATTTCGTGGGGATTCGTCAGATACTGAGTGGTATGTTACAACTGAGACGTGCTGAAAAAGACTTTATGTTGAGACTTGATGATAAATATGTGGATAAATTTCAGTTGCACTTTAATAAGCTTAGCCAGAATTTAGAAAATAGCGACATAAGCACCAAGAATAAAATTATTGAATTATTAGTTGCTTACAAGGATGTTTTTAACAATTTAGTTGAATATAAAAGCACGCTTGGTTTTACTCCTGATGAAGGTTTGCAGGGAGAAATGAGAGGGGCAGTTCATAAAGTAGATGATTTATTAAAAACAATCGTTGAACGTAGTGACAATGAAATAAAAAATTATATCAGTTTTATTGATAATACCGCTTATAGCATTTTTGTTATTGTTGTGTTTATAGCCTTGATTATTGGGATCTTAGTCAGTAAGAGTATTTTATCGGGAATTATTCAGTTGAAGGAAACTATGATACAAGTTTCAAAAACCAAAGATTTATCGATTAAAGTAAATGAAGATGGAAGTGATGAATTAGCTGAAATAGCGAAAGTTTTTAATGAAATGATCGCCAGTTTCCGCCATTTAATTGAAGAAGTGCACCATTTGGTTGAAACACTCAATTGTGCAACTCATGATTTGTCTACTAATATTCATACGACGAATGAAGGCGCTGATCAGCAAATTCATCAAACAGATATGGTGGCTACTGCTGTAACTGAAATGGTCGCTACTGTTGATGAAATTGCCAATAATACTAATGACGCCGCGAATAAAGCAGAAACAACCAATATAAATGCTGAGCAGGGTAAACAAGATGTTGAACAGACAATAATTCAAATAGAAGAATTGTCAGAGCATTTATTAGTGTCAGAAAATGTTGTTAAAGAATTAGAAAAAGACAGTGTAACCATTGGATCAGTGCTTGATGTGATCAGAGGAATAGCCGAACAAACGAATTTATTAGCATTAAATGCTGCCATTGAGGCGGCGAGGGCAGGGGAGCAAGGACGTGGTTTTGCTGTTGTTGCCGATGAAGTGCGAACTCTGGCTAGCAGGACACAAGATTCTACCCGAGAAATTGAAACTATTGTAAACGCATTGCAAAGCCGTACGACAGAGATTGTTGAGCATATGGCCATTTGTCGAACTCAAGGTCAGGAAAGCTCCGTACAAGCAGGTAAAGCAGGAGAGAAGTTAGAAGAAATCACTCAGGATGTAACATTGATCATGGAAATGAACAGTGCTATTGCCACCGCTATTCAGGAGCAAAGTACAGTAGCTTCAGAGGTGAATGTAAATGTTGTTTCTATTAAGGATATCGCAGAGCAGTCAGGACAGGCCGCGCGCAGCAATGCGCAAATGAGTGAAGAGTTGTCCAGACAAGCTAATATTCTGCAGGAGGAAGTAAGCCAGTTTCAGGTATAATAGCCATTAAATATCAACTTACCCCCAAACTATTGGGTATAAGTTGAATAAATGAGACGGGTGAGGAATTATACCTCTTTAAAATTAATTGAAGCTTCACGACTTTTATTACTGGCGTTAGTTTCAGCTAAATAAAGTTGCCACCGTTCGTTTTGTTCCTGATAAAGTTCATATAAATATTCTGCGGAGTAAATCGCGCTATGATTATCATCGAAAATAAAGCGATAACCGTGTTTTCCTACCAGTTCAATGTTGAGTAATTTAACCAGTTTTTTATGAAAGACACATGAAAATTTACCTATTTCCACGCTGTCTTTTTCTTTCTTTGGTGAAAATACCCGTAAATACTCAAAGCTATACTGACAATTATTTTCAGGTTCGAAAGTTATTTGTAAATCAGCTTGAGCTGAGTTAATTTTCAGGTGGCTAATATTTATCATTTGTAAGTCTTTTATATTGGTATTGTTTTAGTTTTTAAATGAGAGCTAATTCAATATTGGATCAGCTCTTAGATAACTAAGTCTATAGAATAAACCGACTTAAATCTTCATTTTTAACAAGTTCTGTTAAAGTGTTTTCTACGTAATTTGCGTCAATTAAAATGGATTCACCAGCGCGTTCGTCTGCACTGTATGATAATTCCTCAATTAAACGTTCCATCATCGTATGTAGTCGACGTGCACCAATATTTTCTGTGCTTTCATTAACTTGCCATGCTGCGTCAGCAATTGCTTTGATGCCGTCATCGCTAAATTCTATTTTTAGACCTTCGGTAGCCATTAAAGCAATGTATTGCTCTGTTAATGAGGCAAAAGGTTCAGTTAAAATACGAACAAAATCATCAGCGCTTAATGCTTGCAACTCAACTCTGATCGGTAAACGACCTTGCAATTCAGGGATAAGATCTGATGGTTTTGACATTTGAAAGGCACCAGAAGCGATAAACAGAATGTGATCGGTTTTTACCATTCCGTGCTTAGTACTAACAGTAGAACCTTCAATTAGAGGTAGCAAATCACGTTGTACACCTTCACGTGATACGTCAGGGCCTGAAGAGTCACCACGTTTACAGATTTTATCAATTTCATCAATAAAGACGATACCATTTTGCTCGGCCGCATAAATGGCTTTTTCTTTGATGTCGTCTTGATTCACAATTTTTGCAGCTTCTTCTTCTTGCAAAGCTTTAAGTGCGTCTTGAATTTTTAATTTACGCTTTTTGGTTTTTTCACTCGACATATTCTGGAACATGCCTTGTAATTGTGAGGTCATTTCTTCCATACCAGGAGGAGCCATGATCTCTACTCCCATTGAAGGGGCTGCTAAATCAAGTTCAACTTCTTTATCGTCAAGTTTACCTTCTCTGAGTTTCTTACGAAAAACTTGGCGGGTACTACTGTTATCCGGCTGTTCTTCATTATTACCGAAGCTATCACGTGGTGGTGGTAATAAAATATCTAAGATGCGTTCTTCAGCGGCTTCTTCAGCAATGTGCTGAACCCTGGACATTTCTTGTTCTTTCGTGATTTTTATAGCGACATCGGCTAAATCACGAATAATAGTTTCAACTTCTTTACCAACATAACCCACTTCAGTAAATTTTGTCGCTTCAACTTTTATAAATGGTGCGTTGGCTAATTTTGCTAACCTGCGGGCAATTTCAGTTTTACCAACACCCGTTGGACCTATCATTAAAATATTTTTAGGAGTGACTTCAGCGCGCAACCCTTCATTCAGTTGCATTCTACGCCAGCGATTACGTAAAGCAATTGCTACGGCACGTTTTGCGTCACTTTGTCCGATAATGTGACTATCTAATTCATGAACAATTTCACGAGGTGTCATGCTCGACATAATTATTTCCTTTGGGCTATTGTTTGTTATAGCTCATCAATGGTGTGATTCTGATTGGTGAATACGCAAATATCGCCAGCAATTTTCAGTGACTTTTCTACGATTTCTTTGGCAGAAAGGTCGGTATTTTCTAATAACGCTGTGGCGGCTGATTGGGCAAAGTTTCCGCCACTGCCTATAGCTATCAGGTCTTGTTCTGGTTGAACAACATCACCATTACCAGTAATAATAAGTGATGCTGTTTCATCGGCAACGGCTAGTAAAGCTTCTAACTTTCTTAATGCTCTATCGCTACGCCAATCTTTAGCAAGCTCTACAGCGGCTTTAGTTAAATGACCTTGGTGTTTTTCAAGTTTACTTTCGAAACGTTCAAACAAGGTAAAAGCATCAGCAGTGCCGCCAGCAAAGCCAGCTAATACTTTATTATTATATAAACGTCGAACTTTACGAGCATTACCTTTCATTACTGTATTGCCAAGCGATACTTGACCGTCACCACCAATAGCTACTTTGCCATTGCGTCTGACCGATACGATAGTAGTCACATTAAACCTCAATATATTGGCCGATACCCGGAATGTATCGGCATTAATCATTGTAGATTAAGTTGGGTATATATGAGAAATTTTCAAGGGGAAGGTGGTGACTATTTTTAGTCTTACCAAGTGTATACCCAAATTACTTGGGAAATGTAGATTGGGTATATTAAATAAGTTGGGGGGTGATTTCGACCAATTGATCTCAGTTATTTATTTCCATAACAAAATTTGACAGTAGTGAATGTTATTACTTTTCAGTTTATGTTTATCTTTTTCAGCCAGTCGTTTACGCGCATAAGGCCCTAAAACAACCTTATACCAAATACCACTTTTCCCTGTAACTTTATGAATTTTTGAACCGATACCATTAAAAGCGACATTAGCTTTTAATACTTCCGCTTGTTTCTGGCTTCTGAATGAACCGCACTGCATGGCATATGGCCCTGCTTGTTTTACTTCATATTCACCAACTTCAACTTGCTTGCTTTTAAGACCGTCAACATACGTCCACTTTTCCTTAGGAGGTTCAGGTAGTTCAGCTGATGCCATTTTTTTTACGCTGGTATTTTTCTTAGTGGTGTTATCAGCGGGTTGATTATCTTTTATTGACCAGAGAAAATAGCCAAAGACAACAATGGCGACAAGCGTAAATAGACCAATAAGTTTTACTTTTAACGGTATACCAGCTTCATCTCCAGGTGAACCTGAGGATTGCTTTGCTTTATAAGGACTGTTTTTTTTATTTGATGAACGAGAAACGTAATCTTGATGCGCCATGAAATCGGTAATATACAAAGGAGAATATTTCAATTTTAACTAAATGAAGTGAAATTAACAGCATTTTATAGCTAAAGATTGAGTAAATGTTAATAAAGCGTTTAAAAAATAATATTTATTTCACTAATCATCTGCTTGGAGATGCACACATAATGAATGAAATGAGTACTACCAATTCATGTCAATAGGATCAATATCGACAGACCAGCGTACTTTTTTTTGCCATTCATTTTGTTGAATCAGCTGTATTAGTTGCTGCACACCCAGATGTAGTGATTTACGGGATTTAGCTTGTACAATCAGATGAAAACGATATTTACCTGCCTTTTTTTCCATTGCCGCAGGGATCGGACCTGCGAATTCACATCCATCAATGTTATTTTGTGCGATAACGTGTAAAAATTTTTCAGGATAAGAAGGATAATTGGCATCAGCTCTAAATAATGCCTGAAAACCGAAAGGTGGTAACCATGCCTGTTTACGTTCTACCAGCGCTTGCTGGGCGAAGTGACCATAACCATTATGAACCAAATCTTGTAGGATAGGATGTTCTGGATAGTGAGTCTGAACTAATACTTTTCCGGGTTTACTTTCTCGACCGGCACGACCTGAAACTTGTACCAAAAGCTGCGCCATGTGCTCAGCGGCACGAAAATCAAAACTAAATAATGCGCCGTCAACATCTAAAATAGCCACTAAAGTAACGTCAGGAAAGTGATGGCCTTTTGCCAGCATTTGTGTGCCAACCAGTATTTGATGCTTCTTTTCGGTAACTTCCTGTAATAATTTGGCCAGCTCACCTTTTCTGCGGGTACTATCACGGTCAATACGCACTATGCTTTGATCAGGAAATAAATCTGCAATACGTTGTTCTAATTGTTCCGTTCCTTGACCAATAGGGGCTATTCTTACACTGCCGCAGCCAGGGCATTGTGGCGGCACTCGTTTTTGACTACCGCAATGGTGGCATATTAGTAGCTGCTTACCTTGATGCAAAGTGTAAGGTTTGTCGCAGCGTTGACAACCTGCAATCCAATGACATTCCTGACAATTAATTGCAGGTGCATAGCCACGTCGATTCAAAAATATTAATACTTGCTCGCCACGCGTTAATGTATTTTTAATGGCTTGTTTTAAATTACTCGATAAGCCGTATTCCAATGGTTGTTGAGCAACATCGACTAATTCAATTTTTGCGGTGTTACTTTTTCCTGCTCGTTTAAGTAATTGGTGATAATGATATTTCCCGGATAATGCATTTTGTAATGTCACTAAACTGGGGGTAGCACTTCCTAAAATAATTGGAATGTTTAATTGTCTGGCACGCAATATTGCCATATCTCTGCCATGGTAGCGAAAACTGTCTTGTTGTTTTAATGAATTGTCGTGTTCTTCATCAACAATGATTAATCCAAGATCATGCAGCGGGGTAAATACTGCAGAGCGGGTACCAATAACTATTGCGGCACATCCTCTTTGTGCGGCCAGCCAGGTTTCTAAACGCTCTGTATTGTTCAAACCGGAATGATGCAAATAAATAGCGACATTAAATCGTTGTTCAAACCTGTTTAATGTTTGGGGTGTTAAACCAATTTCAGGCACCATAATTAACACTTGTTTGTTATTAGCCAGTACTGGTTCCATTGCTTGCAGATAAACTTCTGTTTTTCCACTGCCAGTAATGCCATCAATTAAATGACAGGAAAATTGATCTATAGATCCTTGTAAAGCGGCGACGATTACGGCTTGTTCAACAGAAAGTTTTAAGCGGTTGTCAGCGTTTATCGAACCCGTTTGCCAGCTGAATTTTTTGATAGGGCGTACTTGTTCGGTAATAATGTTTTTATTTTGTAGCGCGGAAAGTTGGCTTTTAGTAAATCCTAACGTACGAATTTCAGCCCAGGTGTGTGTTTTACGAGAATGAAATAATTGGTATAAAGCGACTTGTTTAGGCGCTTTTTTCTGTAGTTTATCTATTTCATTTTGCGCTAGTTCATTGACTAAACACCATTCTAATGCAGGACTAACGTCAGGTTGTTTCAGGTTTCTCAGTAACACGGGTAATGCTTGTTGAAAAACATCACCAATAGGATGGTGATAATAATCGGCACACAAACGAAGAAAATGCAGTAATTGCTTTGTGAATTTATAAGGATCGTTTACTCGGGCTAAAATGTTTTTTAATTTCGCTGTCGGAATATCACATGTGTCTTGTACCGCCATAATAATGCCGATAACTTGTCTGCCACCAAAAGGAACAATAACACGTTCCCCCAAGTTCACTTCAGGCGATTGTAAATTTGTCGGTACTTGATAAGTAAAAAGCTGTCGCATAGGAACAGGAATTGCGACTTGTATGTACTGAACTTGCATGGCCTTTCTTTTGGGCTGATAGCTTAATTATTAGATAAAGTTATTCTCGCATTAAATTATGTTATTAAATAGTCCCGTGATGAATCATTTATTTATCAGAATGCTTAGCTGTCAGAATGCTTACCTGTCAGAATAATCACCTATCAAGATGATAAGGTAAATTTGAGGTGAAAAGTTACGTAGGTAAAATGATCCGCTATGATTTGCTGAGTCGCATATCCAGATGAGGTATATCGTCTTCAAGGTATACTTTTGATATGGCGGTAAAACCGTGTTTTTGATAAAATCCTAACAAGTATTCCTGAGCTCCGATATCAATATCTTGATTTGGCCATAATTGTTGGCAATAGTTTAAAATGACCGATAATAGCTCTTGTCCTGAGCCACTTCCACGATTGGATTTATCAATGGCCACACGACCAAAACTTGCATTTTTATAAGATATGCCGGGACTGAGTAAACGTGAATACGCAATTAATTGACCATCATCGTGATAACCGAGTAAATGAAAAACCCCCTCATTTCTGTCTTTATTGTCGAGTTCTGGGTAGGGGCAGGTTTGTTCAACCACAAAAATATCGACTCTAAGTTTTAGCAACTCGTAAAGTTGTTCAGTATTTAGTTGCGAAAAAGTAAGACACATCCAGTTCATTATTCTTATTTCTTATCATTAAAAATTGAGTTTAGGTTTGCACTTTAGCCTGAATCGTTTTGAATGGCATTAATATTTGTGAAGATATCAAGCGTTGGTTGTTAGCTCAGTGAAAACTATCTTTATTAGCAACGTTATATTTAACATTGATTAAGCATTGATTTAACATTGAGCTAGCATTGATTTATATGATTTTGTTATTCACTCAAGCCCTTTTTTATACCATCGAATTAGCTCTTTTTGATCCGCAGGGGGTTCATTACCCTGTTTGATCAAGTCAAGTGCCTGTTCGGCAAGCATTTGTTCAGCTTTATCTTCTATTTTTTCCAGCATGTTATAAAATTGTTGTTTTTCTTCATTCGTTAAAACGTTTTCAAGTTCTTGAGAGCGAAGGTCTAAAGCTTGTGTTAATTTTTTATACAATGCCTGACCTTGTTCATTCAGCAGTAAATTTTTGATGTTTTTATTTATTGGATCAGCCTGAACCTCAATTAAATTTTTAGACTTAAGTTTAGTTACGGCCCTGCTTACCGTGTAAGAATCCAGCCGGGATTGGTAGGCGATATCGGCAGATTTTATTGGCATATATGAACCAATGTTAAGTAAAACACGTATCTCTCTTGGTTCCAAATCACATAATGTTCTGATTTTCCAATCTCTATTTAAAGCGAGAAGGTTGCTTACTACCGCGACTCTAAACGGTAAGTGACTAGTTAAATCAAGAGGAGCCGCTATTTTTTCAGACAGCTTAAATGCTTTTTTCCGTGCAGAATTCTTGATAGCTTTCTCCTAATGAGATATCAGTAGTTCGGTTAGATTGAGTTTCATATTGATTAATCACCTAACATTTTCAGCACTTTAGCATTTCTTTAAAACAAGTTGAATTATTTACTGATTTCTGTCTTTATTTTGTCCATTTTAGTTGCAGTAAGTATAAGGATCATTTATCATTCGCCACCATTATTTTTAACTCGTATGGTGCTTGGTAAAGATCAAGTGGCGATACGGCCTTAAACAGAGGTTTCCATGAAAGAAGGTATTCATCCTAAATACGCAGAGATCACAGCTAATTGTTCTTGCGGCAATGTAATTAAAACTCGCTCAACTGTAGGTAAAGATCTTCACCTAGATGTATGTTCAGCATGTCACCCATTCTACACTGGTAAGCAAAAAGCTGCTGAGTCTGGTGGTCGTGTTGATAAATTCAACAAACGTTTTGGTGCACTTTCTAAGAAGTAATACTTCTTAGAAAGTAAGTTACAAAGCAAACTGGTCAGCTACTTATGTTTAGTCTGTTCAGTAAAAACAAAAGCGCTCAGCCTATTTATGGTTTAGCGCTTTTTTTTATGTTCAATTTAAACCATTTTCCTTCATACTGCATCTAACCTCCTAACTAACGAATTCGAGATAATATTGTTTGGATAAATCAAAAGTTATAGATGCCCAAAATTTATTTTCTGTTGACCCGGAACAGGAATGGATTGCCAAGGCTAAACAAGGCGATCAGCAAGCATTTCACCAAATTTATAACAGTTATCATCGTCGAATTTATGCGTTGTGCTGGCGTATGCTGAGCGATAAAGATAGTGCGGAAGATGTTTGTCAGGAAGTATTTGTTCAATTATGGCAAAAAATTACTCACTTTCGTGGTGAAAGTAAATTCAGTACCTGGTTACATAGTGTTGCTACTAACATTGTGCTTGGGCATATACGTAAACATAAAAATTGGTTGCAACGTGTTTTTAGTCTTGAAGATCAAACAATACCTGATGTGGGAGTTGAAATGTCGGAACACCTGTTTGATTTACCAGAATTGGATAAACAAATTATGCGCTTACCCGAACGTGTAAGGTTAGTGTTTGTAATGTTTGCCGTTGAAGGTTACCGACATGAAGAAATATCGAAAATGTTAGGGATGGCTGTAGGCTCCAGTAAAGCTCAGTATCATCGGGCTAAGGGTTTATTATGGGAATGGGTTAGTGAGAGTGAATATGAATAATCAAATATCAGAACAAGATTTATTTAAAAAGGTTGATAAATTACCGACAGAAATGACTCCTGAGCGTGATTTATGGTTGGGCATAGAGCGGGCAATTCAAGATAAACAACAATCCAGTATTGTTCCAAACGGCGCTAAAAAAATCATTTCAATGGCTTGGGCAGCATCAGTTGTTGCCGCGGTATTAGTCACTTGGTTATCAATTTCGCCTTCACCACAAAATATTAAACCGCCTGTCAATTTAGTGGCAGAAATGCAACTAAATTTTAATCAGCAAAAGCAGGCTATGTTGGTGAGTTTTGGTCAGCCCCAAATAAGTCAGTTACCTAAAGAAATGCAAGAGCAATTGGCTCAATTGGCTTCTGCTCGTCAATCAATTGAAAAAGCTTTGCTTAATGATGTTAATAATTCAGATTTACTGAATTTATTACGCTGGACACAAAAGCAGGAATTAGAATTAATTAAACAACTTTTTAGTCCGCAATGGCAGTCTATTTAAGCGTTTTTAGTGATAAATTGGAATAGTAAAGGGGTTAATATGCGTATTTCACGATGGATGGTTTCATTAGTTTTTGTTGGGTTTGCAATGCAGAGCTTTGCAGGAGAAAAAATCAATCAAAGCTTGTCGGCTAACGGTGTCAGTAATATCACCATAGAAAATTTAAGAGGTGAAGTAACAATTATCGGTTGGGATAAAGAAGAAGTTATCGTTAAGGGGGAATTGGATAACAAAGCAAGAGGCCTTATTTTTGAACAAAAAGGTTCAACCATTGCGATTAAAGTTAAAATGCCTCGAAGTTCTCACTGGGGTTGGAGTGATAAAGGTTCAGAATTAACCATTAAAATACCGAAAAATCTACGGATGAAGTTTACGGGTGTGTCTAGTGATGTATCGGTAAAAAATCTCTTGAAAAGCACAGAAATAAAAACGGTTAGCGGTGAAATCAACGCAACTGATTTGAACGACTATATTGAATTAGCAACAGTAAGCGGTTCGATACACAGTCATGATTTATCGGGTAAGGTGCAATTAATCAGCGTGAGTGGTGATATAAAGGATGTTGATTCAACAGGTCGTTTACAGCTTAAATCTGTTAGTGGAAGCATCGAATCTACCTCTAAAGCAAATGAGGTGTTTGCTAACACAGTTTCAGGAGATATTGATTTGAATTTAGCCGGGGTTGATGAGTTAACAATATCAACCGTGAGTGGCGACGCTGACAGTCGACTATTTTTGAATGAAAATGGTTTAGTTAAACTGTCAAGCGTGAGTGGTGATCTGGATATGTATTTTCAAGCTGATGTACAAGCTAGCTTTAAATTGAATGCAAATGCTGGCGGAGATTTAATTAATAAGCTTACTTCAGCTAAAGCCAAACATGCCAAATATGGACCTAGTGCTAAACTATATTTTAAAACAGGAAATGCTAATGGTTCCGTACGAGCGAGTACAGTGAGTGGTACTGTTAAGATTTTAAGTAAGTAAGTACTCTTTTTGTATTTTTAAAGTTTGACCCTACATTTTCAAGCTGCCTGGGTGAATACCCAACAACTTGGAAATGTAGTCAATAAATTATTCTATTCAATAATTTTTTCTAAGTTAATAATCTGCTACATTAGGCACCTTATATTCGAACTGCATTTTCAGGTGGTTTTAATATTTAAATTGTTTTTATTATTTAATGCGATTAAAGGTGTTCTAAATGGCCGAGCGTAAGCCAGGTAAATTTTCCAAAGACAAAAATTTTTCACGTGATAAACAAGTTGATGAATTGAAAGTCCCGCCACATTCACTGGAAGCTGAACAGTCGGTTTTAGGTGGCTTGTTACTTGATAATGAGGCTTGGGATCGAGTCAGTGAAAAAGTGGTGGCACTAGATTTTTATAGCCGTTCACATAGACTTATTTTTGAAAGTTTTGGCATATTGGTTGAGCAGGGTGAACCTGTTGATTTAATCACCCTATCTGAAGCGTTAGAAAATGATCAAAAATTAGAAGATGCCGGTGGTTTTGTTTATCTCGCAGAGATGATGAAAAATACCCCAAGTGCGGCTAACATTGTCGCTTATGCAGATATTGTTCGTGAAAGAGCGGTAACTCGTGAGCTAATTGCTGTGGCCAATGAAATTGCCGAGGCAGCTTATGATCCACAAGGCCGTACCAGTGCGGATTTGTTAGATTTTGCTGAAACCAAAGTGTTTAAAATTGCCGAACAAAGAGCTAATAAATCAGAAGGGCCGGAAAGTATTCATTCGGTATTGGAAAAAACGGTCGATCGAATTGAAAAACTTTATCAACAACCACATGATGGTGTTACTGGGGTTTCAACAGGTTTTACTGATTTAGATAAAATGACAGCAGGGTTGCAGCCTTCTGATTTAATTATTGTCGCTGCTCGTCCTTCAATGGGTAAAACAACTTTTGCGATGAACTTAGCTGAGAATGCGGCAATGACTGAAGACAAGCCTGCGCTCATCTTTAGTTTGGAAATGCCTTCAGACCAGTTAATGATGAGGATGTTAGCCTCACTTGGTCGAATTGATCAAACTAAAATTCGTACGGGTCAATTAGACGATGAAGATTGGGCCAGGTTATCATCAACCATGGGTTTGTTGATCGAAAAGGGTAAAATGTTTATCGATGATGCGGCAGGTTTAACACCTACGGATGTTCGATCCCGTGCGCGTCGTATTGCCAGAGATCATGGTGGTATTAGTATGATCATGATTGATTACTTACAGTTAATGCGTGTACCTGCCTTGTCTGATAACCGGACTCTGGAAATATCGGAAATATCCCGTTCCCTTAAAGCATTGGCAAAGGAGCTTAAAGTGCCTGTGGTTGCTTTGTCGCAGTTAAATCGTGGTTTGGAGCAACGGTCAGATAAACGTCCAATTAACTCCGATTTACGTGAATCAGGAGCGATAGAGCAAGATGCTGATTTGATCATGTTTATTTATCGTGATGAAGTATATAACGATGATTCAGAGTTTAAAGGCATGGCGGAAATTATCATAGGTAAACAGCGTAATGGTCCTATAGGACGTATACCATTAACCTTCCAGGGCAAGTTTTCACGTTTTGATAACTATGCTGGTACGCACGTACTGGAAGAAGATTAAATTTCTTAAGTCGAAGCTAGCTTCGTCGATATTTGCCCTTTTCAGTCGTTTGGGTATCAGAATATATAAGTGATAATTTTAAATGAGTTTACGCACAGCAACAGCCGTGATTGATTGTCAGGCTTTGGTGAAAAATTTTCAACTGATAAAAAAAATGTCGCCAAACAGTAAAGTTTTAGCGGTATTAAAGGCTAATGCTTACGGCCATGGTTTAGAGCGTATTGCTACAACACTTATCCAAAAGAATGTGATGGCAGATGCCTTTGGCGTTGCCCGAATTGATGAAGCACTAGCTTTGCGTGCGGTTGGTATTGTTAAACCTATTGTTTTACTGGAAGGTTTTTTTTCGTCAGATGATTTACCTATTCTGTCGGTTAATAATTTACAGACCATTGTGCACAATGAAGATCAATTAAAGGCAATTTTAGAGGCGGATTTGGATAAGCCACTAAAAGTTTGGTTGAAAGTAGATACGGGTATGCACAGATTAGGCATTAATCCTGATGAATTTCAGCATTATTATCAAAGTTTATTAAAGAGTAAGAATGTACAAGAGCCATTAATATTAATGAGCCATTTAGCCTGTGCCGATGAAAAAAACAATCCATTAACTCATCATCAAATAGCGTTATTTGACAAGTTAACTTACGGTTTAAATGAAGAGCGTTCTATAGCAAATTCGGCTGCTATTTTTAATTTGCCACCGGCGAAAAATGAATGGATACGCCCTGGTTTGATGCTTTACGGTGTTTCACCCTTACCGTTATCCACAACGAATCCTCACTGTGTTGAGCTTGAACCTGTGATGACATTACAATCAAGTTTAATTTCAGTACGCAAATTACAGGCAGGTGAATCTGTTGGTTATGGCAGTGCCTGGTGTAGTAAAAAAGAGACAAGGATAGGAGTTGTTGCTATTGGTTATGGTGATGGTTATCCGCGTCATGCCGAAAATGGTACGCCGGTATTAATTAATAATCGTCGAGTGCCTTTAGTAGGTAGAGTATCCATGGATATGATCACGGTTGACTTAGGGATCGATGCACAAGATAAGGTTGGAGATCCTGCAATTTTGTGGGGTAAGCAACTACCCGTTGAAGAAGTTGCACAATACGCAACAACCATCCCTTATGAACTATTGTGTAATATAACGCGTCGAGTGCAAGTAGAAGTTGTTTGAAGACGGTATACTCAAAGAATTTTGGGTATATATTTTTGGCTATGTTCCATAATGCTGTTGTCCCCCATATGCAGCAGCCAATATTTGCTGCTTATCTAGCTTTGCGTTAC
>JABSOJ010000778.1 GCA_013216005.1 Alteromonadaceae bacterium
TGTAGCCTAAATATTGCCAAATTGTATGATAGATAATTTGGGAAAAAGTACGGCAGGAAATTGGTCGGCTACACTAACCACATCCTACAACCCACCAAAAGATAAAAAAGCCAGCTAACGTGAATTAACTGGCTTTTGTTTTTATTAAGGTTGTTACGTAAGTTTGTTACGTTAACTTGTTACAAGCTTAATGTTTGTTTTACAAATTAAAGCTTAATCGTAACTCCAGTTCAACGTTACGCCACTAAAAGAGCTGTAAGCACGAACACCGATATAATAAGTACCTGAATCAGGATTTGCTTCTGTACAAGTTTCTGAGTTACCATTTTTATATGGACGACAGTCATAGCTACTTGTGCTTGGCTCTGCTGCATCTCTTGTATATAAATCAGCATCACCTGAACCACCAGACATAGTGAAAGTTATGTTGCTTGCACCTGCTGGAAGATCCAGTGTATAACGATCCCAGTTTCCTCTTGTAGTGCTGTTAAGTGTAATAGTACCGCTGGCACCACCACCACCACTGGTAGTAGTATTATCAGCAACGATAGAAGTACCGCTATATGCACTGTAACCTTTAATCATTACATGGTAAGTACCTGATCCAGTATCTGTACAAGTTTCACTGTTACCATTTTTGTATGGACGACAATCATAACTGCCGCTAGTAGGAGCTGAACCTTTTTTCACGTACAAGTCAGCATCACCTGAACCACCGCTGATAGCGATAGTTACTACATCAGCATCACTAGCTGCATTAAAAGTGAAACGTGTTTCTGAACCTGAAGCACCAGAAATTGATTGTGAAACACCTTTAACTAAAGTACCACCAGTCGGAGGAGGAGGAGGAGGAGTACCACCACATTCAGTAGTGTTAACACCCACAGCATCGAATGCAGCACCTACATCATCAGTGTTATAGCCTAAGTCAGAAGCCGCACTACAAACACCATCAGCACCAGCATCGAATGTACTGTTAGCAGACCAATAAGTCTGGTTAGCCAATGCCATAGTTTTAAATGCTGTTTCGGTAGTCCAGCCGGAAGTGGTCGCTAACAAGTAAAATGCCTTGTTGTATACACCTGAACTATGGTGAACATCAATTCCATTATAATAGTCGTCGGCATGACCAATAGAATTTCCATCTAGAGGCGGATTATCCATATAACGTAATGCACCGTTACCTTTGAATATCTGCTCTCCAACCTTCCAATCGTTACTTCCGTTCATGAAATATTCAGCAGCTTCACCTGACATATCAGAAAAAGCTTCATTCATGCCACCAGACTGATTTGAGTATACTAAACCAGAGTTTTGCTCAGTGAAACCATGACTAACTTCATGTGCAGAAACATCCAGGCTTACTAATGGATAGAAAGTATTCTGACCATCACCAAATGTCATTGCTGAACCATCCCAGAATGCATTTTCGTAGTTGTTGCTATAGTGAACACGCATAGTTAACTGGAATGTTAATGGCGCTTGACCTGTATAAGCATCGAACATATCAAAAACAACACCACCGAAGAAATGCGCATCATTCAACGGAGAATAAGCACCATTAATTGATTTATGGGTATTGTTAGTGCCACTGAAAGAATAAGCTGTATTGCCTGAAGTACCATGATTTAAGTT
>JABSOJ010000779.1 GCA_013216005.1 Alteromonadaceae bacterium
GGGAGGATTAATACCCCGCTTTCACGAAGTGAAAGGCGAGCCTTAGCGAGACAGCTTGCTGCGGGGATTTTTAATTACTTGCGGTGTTAATCGCTGTTACTTTAATCGCAACATTATCAATAGCTGCTTATCGCGACGCTAGTTTATTGTTTGTTGGTCTGGGGGAAGCGTTTTATGTGTATATAAATATATTATTCGTTGTATTGCCATTTATCGCTTTGATGAGTTTTTTCAATAGTTTTACTCGTTCGTCGAGGTTAGTGGTAATAGTCACTTTGTTATTTTTTAGTATAGTGCCATTAATCATCGGCTTTATAGAATATAAGTTAGGGATAAACACTTATTTCAGCTATATCCTTCCCGGAGGGCACTTAAGCGATATTATTAATCAGAAAGATTTATTGATGAGTACTTATGTTATTCCTGTAATGCAAATGTGTGGTTATTTATTGCTAGGTAATATTGTTATGAAAAGGAGTTCATTATGAGTACGTTAATTAAGGTTTCAGGGCTTAATAAATTCTTCGGCGATAAACATGCCTTAAATAATGTTGATTTTGGGCACCGACCATATAGGCTAAATTAGGGTTACAGTTCAACAATGTTTTCTATTAATTTACATGAGTTCAAACCTATACAGGCTCTGAACTGTATCAACTTAAACATGATAATACACAAATATGAACTGTTACCCGGTTTGATTGGTGCCTGATTTTGAAATAATGAAAGGAGCACCTGTTGCTTTAGTCGGGCCAAATGGAGCAGGTAAAACAACATTATTTAGTGTGTTATGTGGTTATCTGCAACCAAGTTCTGGTCAGGTCAGTATTTTTGATGCACGCCCCGGCACTAAAGCAACGTTTGGTCGTTTAGCTGCATTACCGCAAGATGCTCAACTTGATCCCAGTTTTACCATTGCGCATCAGCTGAGTTTTTATGGTCAATTACAAGGTTTAAATAAACGAAAAAGTAAAACAGAAGTAGATCGAACGCTTGAGTTGGTTGGTTTGAGTGATGTCTTGAAAGCAAAGCCTGGAGAGTTATCGCACGGTATGCGCAAACGGGTGACTATTGCTCAGGCACTCATTGGTTCCCCAAAAATAGTGATGTTAGATGAAGCCACTGCGGGATTAGATCCTCTGCATGCCAGAGAAATCCGTCAACTTGTTGCATCTCTTTCAGATGAAATCACTTTTATTTTAAGTTCTCACGACTTAAATGAATTGGAACGTTTGTGTCAGCAGGTGCTTTATCTTGATAAAGGGCAATTACAACAACATAAAACGTTAGCGAATGATATTGACCATAGTTACATCACTTTGCGTATGAAACGCAATGAAGCTAAACTGGTAACGGCTCTAAAATCTATTGAGCAAGTGGTTGATGTCGTTAATTCTCAAGACCGGGAATATTTGATCAGCGTGCGTCATGAACAAGATGAAATTCCTCTTGATATTCAAATTTTACAATTATGTCATCAGAAAAAATGGGCATATCGTCAATTAATAAATGGAAAAACATTAGAAAATCAGCTCTTTTAAGGTTTTGAAGGATTTTTTGGCACCAATCATTCGGGGTAACAATTGAAATAAAAAGTCTAAGGAGAAAACGTTAAAACCTGCGACAATTAATTT
>JABSOJ010000780.1 GCA_013216005.1 Alteromonadaceae bacterium
AGTACGACAGAAAATGAGAAATGGCTATAAATGTTGTTTTATCTCAGTAAATGTTAAATCACCGAGAATTGCTGTATATGGTTTGTCTATATGGTATGGGTATATTATTTAACGTAGAATGAAGTCACGTTTGGTTACGGATGAAGTTTAAACTGCTGCCAATTATCATCATTAACATCAGCTTTTTCAAAACAAATTCTATCATGTAAACGACTTGAACGACCTTGCCAAAATTCAATGTAATGTGGTTTAACTCGCCATCCTCCCCAAAATTCCGGGTAAGGAATTTCACTGTTCGCAGACTCTCTTTTAAACTTCTGCTCAAATTCAGAAACTCTTTGTTCCAGTTCATGATCGTGTTTAAGCTTATTACTTTGTTTAGAAGCCCATGCACCAATTTGACTACCACGATCACGGCTATGAAAATACTTGGCTGATTGCTCTGCACTGACTTTTTCAACGGTTCCTTCAATACGAATTTGTCGTTGTAAAACATTCCAATGAAACAATAAAGCTACTTTGTTATTCTCTTCAAGATCATGACTTTTACGACTACGGTAATTGGTGTAAAAGACAAAGCCTTCTTTATCAAACTCTTTTAACAAGACCATTCTGGAAGATGGTTGACCTTGTGCAGAACAACTACTGACAGACATAGCCTCAGGTAATAAAATACCTGCTTTATTAGCGTCAGCAAACCATTGTTTAAACAAATCAGCTGGTTTTGTATCGGCAGATATTTTAGGTAAGGGCAGTGCTACGCCCTGACCAAAAGTTAATAAGCAACGTAGTTTTTCTAATAAAGTCATAGTAGTCATTAAAATATAAAGCGTTATTTATTATAGCAGTTTAAAACATGAGTATAAATTATTGAACCGTCTAAATTTATACTCATGCGTGTTAAGAGCGTTCATCTTTTGGTGAGCCCATTACCACATAAGTTGTTATAGAATTTACTTGTGGTAATGTTCCCAGCACATCGGTGTGAAAAGTTTTGTATGAAACTAAGTCGGACGTTTCTATTCGCAATAAATATTCATAAGAACCGGTAATATTATGACATTCCCGTACTTCCGGTGAACTTGTTATTGCCTGTTCAAATGCCTTCTGTGAATTTTTTGAATGATCAGATAAGCCAACGGCAATATAAGCTATGCAGCCAATGCCTAATGCCGTTTGGTTGAGTACTGCACGATAGCCTGTAATGATGCCGGAGCGTTCTAATTCCTGCATTCTACGCAAACAGGCAGAAGGTGAAAGTCCAACGCGATTTGCAAGCTCAGTATTACTGACCCTGCCGTCTAATTTTAGCTCTTGCACTATTCTTGCGTTTATTCGGTCAATATTCATCATAAGTTGCAAATATAGCTTTAATGTAGCTTAATTTGCAAGGTAATTTCACTCAAATGAAATTATAATTGCATTATTCTTGTTTTTTAGATTTTTTTTACTTTTTTCACGTTTTTGCATTTTTGAGGTTTTTTAAATGGATTATAACTTGCTGTCAGCACTGTTCACTTTTGCTTTTATTTCTTCGGTTACACCGGGACCGAACAACTTTATGTTTGCCCAGCAAAGCTGGCAAACCCGCCTACTTGAAAGATAGTGGGATCACCCTGACTAAGGGGAAGATA
>JABSOJ010000781.1 GCA_013216005.1 Alteromonadaceae bacterium
TCCGCTTAACTACATGTTATTAAGGTTATTTTTAATTATTTATTTTTTATAAAATTGTACGGAATGTAGGTTTTATTGTGCAGGGACTTGTACTGCGGGCATGTGGGCAGCTATTGGCGGTGCGGCAGTAAATGGAGGGAATATTGTTACGGGGGCCTTGATGGGAGCGTTTACCGCAGGTGCCGCGCAATATGGAATGGTTGCTTCTGCCTTCGCAGGTGGTATAGCTAGTCGAGTTCAAGGTGGGAACTTTGGACATGGCTTTTGGTCGGCAGGACTTGGTGCTGGTATAGGCGGAGGAATGGGGAAAGGCTGGGCTAAAGTTGTTACTGCTGCTGTTGTCGGTGGTACTATTTCTAAATTGACTGGTGGTAAGTTTAAAAATGGTGCAATTAGTGCTGCATTTATGGCTGTTGTAACAAGTAGCACGGCAGGTGAAGTACAAGAAGCTTCTTCTGATGATGTTACTAAAGGAAAAATGTCGAAAGCTGTATATGATGTCACAACAGATGACATTGGTGAATACTCAATAGATGGCTACAAATTGAAAAATGTGTATACCGATAATGAAAGTGGAATGAAAGCAGCGTTATTCGTTGATGCTGCAAACCAAGGGGTTCTAGCTTTTGCAGGTACAAGTCCTACTTCTTTGTCTGATTGGAGTGCAAATTTAATTCAGGCTTTCGGAGGAACAAGCTCTCAACACACGGCAGCATTTAAATTGGCATCAACGCTCTATGATGCATCAGGTGGGAACCTTAGTTTTACTGGCCATTCTTTAGGAGGTGGGATTGCTGCTGCCGCTGCGATAAGGAACGGTGGTAGTGCGACAGTATTCAATGCGGCTGGAGTACACTCAAATACTCTGGGTGGTGCTTCATTAAGTAATGGTTCTGTTAGATATATGTACAGTTCTAACGATGCATTGAGGGTACTTAATAGGATGACACCTTCAAGTGTTCCAGGGCAACATGTTAGCTGGGTTGCATGGTATGGGTGGGATGTGTCAAGTGATGGGATGTTAATAATGAATAAGTTAACGATAAAATATTTTGGAATGTGTTTGCTTTTACTTATTGGAAGTTCATGCAGTGCGGAACAGAGTGATCTAGGTAGTAGTGAAAGGGAGTATAATAAAAGAATGAGCCAAGATCTTTTAGCGAATATGTCATTAGAGACCATGTTTGAAAATACTCAAATAAGAAAACTAGCTCAAGCTGCTGGTGATGGTGATGGTGAACTAAGTATTGTTGCAACTCTAGTTCAGCAAGGAGTAGATGTTAATTCTCGTGGAAAAGGTAATGCTACTCCTCTATTTTGGTCAATGAAAAACTTTGATGGTTATAATAAATTGTTAGAGCTAGGTGCAGATCCAAACATTATTTTTAATGATGGAGGGAATGTTATTCATTGGGCTATGAGAATTGAAGATGACCGATTTTTAGATGCAGCACTAAAACATGGTGGGGATGCTAATTTAGTTGCTGGCATGCTCGAAAATCAGCCTGTTTTCAAGATAGGTGGGAGTACAAGTAAACTTGAAATACTATTAGCTAGGCTCTGTTGTAGATAATTGTTGTCCCTTCAAATGGAATTAAACTCAACCCTTATATCTAGGACTCTGTGACTA
>JABSOJ010000782.1 GCA_013216005.1 Alteromonadaceae bacterium
CTTCTCATTAAAGCCACCTTCAGCCAAAATCACATGTAAATGCGGATTATAACTCCCGTTTCTTCCATGGGTATGGAGGGGTCCTGTGCATAAACAGGATAAAATTCGCGTAATTCTTAGTTTACCTAGTAAATACGGTACTCACAGAGGCTTCATTGTTTTTACGCTACTAAATGAACCGCTTTGACTAATTCGTCAAAATCATAGTTTTGGTGGGTATCCGCAAACGAATAGAAACCTGAGAAATTTATGTGATACCAGGCAACAGGTGAGAT
The DNA here is from genome assembly GCA_013216005.1 of Alteromonadaceae bacterium. GTDB lineage: Bacteria > Pseudomonadota > Gammaproteobacteria > Enterobacterales > Alteromonadaceae > JABSOI01. The sequence goes on from JABSOJ010000782.1 coordinate 276, forward strand.
CCGTTTTAGAGTTTCCAGTTGCTCTGTGTTACCTTGTTGTTCGTGATGCTTTTTAATGCCAGAAAGGATTTTAGCGTTATAGTAAATAACGCAATTGGCAATCAATCTTGCACACTCATTCCATAATGAAAGCTCTGCATGATGGCTTCCTCTGAATTTTTTACCGTTTATTTCTGCAATAACTCGTCTTAAAAAATGAAAACTCTCACCACGATTTAAGGCAATTTGTACTTATATTTGTTTTCAAGTTGACGAGTTTGTATAACGATTTCACCGCGAATTTCATCTTTAAGATTTGTCAGCATTGATGATTTATTAATGTTTTTCATGGAGAAATTAATTCTCTGCTCTCTTGATTTTAAGTTATTGTAGATTAAAATTATTGTTGATTTAAGTTTTTGTCGATTTGAATTTATCTCACCCCATTGTTGCCAATATTTGGTGTTAATGAAACAGTTAGTTGCAACTTTTTTAGTGTAAAAAGTTAAAAAGCCGATAATCTTGTTAATAAGAGCGTAACTAATATCGTAATTAAGCGCATTATTAAGGCCGTTATTAAGATAGTGATTAACCGTCCTATTTATAATTTTAGTCCAGTAGTGAGTTGTGGAGGTTTCTTATGGCATTACCCTTACTTTGGCTTGGGGCCGCGGCATTGTCAGCTATGGCTACGAAAAGTCTGGCGGATGATAGAAAATATCAACAAAAACAAAGAACATCAACCCGTAGACCTCAAACATTAAGTGTTCTTAAACGACACGAGTCACCTGTTGCGACTTATCCAACTGAATTTTTTTCTACAGAACAAGTTGTGAAACCTCAAGTGGGGGCAATTGTTTGTTGTGGTATTGGTGGCGTTTTAGATCATATCGGAATTGTAGTTGATGACGATACTATTGTAGAACTTGATGGTAAGGGGTTGATAAAACCTATTTCTATCCGACGTTTTACAGCACAACGATCAGGAAAACAAATTTTTATCGCCTGTGACTCAACAGCTAACCCTATCGTCGATAAAAATGCGGCATTACTTGCGATGGAACAAATATTCCAATATCGAGATTATCATGTTATTGAAAATAATTGTCACCAGTTTATTTGGCAATGTTTTGAACCGGGTGATACGAGTTTATTTACCTTTAAAGAATTAAGCTTTAGGTTAGCTCAAAAATTTGATCGTAAAGTTTATTGGGATCTCTGTGGTAATAATTTAGATGGTTTAAGGCACGATTATGAAACGAGAGTTGAAAAGTAGCTGAAATAATCTTTTGGCTCTGTTGTAGCTAATTGTTGTCTATACTTATAAATGAACGTAACTTATTGAGGTGCAAGACAATGAGAAC
>JABSOJ010000783.1 GCA_013216005.1 Alteromonadaceae bacterium
CTATATTTAATACGGGAAATATCCTTCGGAATAACAATAATATAAGGGATTAAAATGAAAAAAAATGTAATTAATGCGTTATTTATTCTAGGAACATGTTGTACATGGGTTGCGCAAGCAGCAGCAACTGATCTGTTTAATGATGCACCATTCAGTAAATCTGCACGTATGATCGAAGCAGAGATCAAAGACATACGTTTTCAAAACCGCTTAAATAAACTCCGTGAGACTCGTGAAGTACTGGATGTTGCTTATGTGAAACTTGGAAAGAATTTCTTGAAAAAAGTCAGAAAAGGAGGGGAAATCAGCCTTAATCTTTTTGATAATAATAAACGAAAGTTAAAAATTAAAAGAATAAAAGAAAAGAATAGAAAAGGAATAATTTCCCATAACATTACTGCAACAGCGGATGATAATCATGACAGTATACAATTGATCAATATTGATGGTCATTACGCGGGTACTATTAGAGCTGACGGTCAGTTATATAAAATCAGTCATTTCACCGGACCTTATCATATTATACGTTTGATGGATCCTGATTTTATGCTAGATCATGATGAAAGCTATTTTGATAGTGGCATAGAAAATAATTTTGATGCGGCTACGCCTACTCAAGCTGCCTCACAACAAGCTGTAACTCTTGCGCAAGATACTGGTGAAGAGTATACGGTGATTGTTGCTTATACTGCTGATTTTGCTGCTGATGCAGGAGATATTGCGGCATATATATCGTTATTAGAATTGGAAACTAATACCAGTTATACCAATAGCAATGTAAGTACTTCAGTGAATATTGTTCATAGTTATCAAACGGGTTATTCGCCTACTGGAAGTTTTGGGACAGATCTTAATAATATGGCAAATTCAAGCAATCAATATGGTGCAGAATTGCAAACATTACGTGATCAACATAATGCCGATTTAATGATTTTAATGGTGGGTAATTCTTTATACAGTGGTTGTGGCCAAGCCAGAGCAATTGGCGCGAATGAAGGTAACGCTGTTGCCGTAGCTAAAGAAAGCTGTGGTACAGGTTATTATTCTTTTGGTCATGAAATCGGACATTTATTTGGTGCCCGACATATTATTAGTCAGGATCCAACTAACACTCCGTTTTCGTATGGACACGGCTATTGTAATGTTACATCAGGTACTTGGCGTACTGTAATGTCCTATAACTGTGCAAGTGGTACAGGTGGTACCCGAATTCAGCAATGGTCTAATCCTGATATTTATAAAGATGGTCAAACAACTGGCTCTGCGTCGTTACAAGATAATGCCAGAGTACATGATGTACAGGCTTTTATCGTTGCAAACTTTCGTGTTAGTGGTGGTGGAACACCTTCACCTACACCACTGGTAAATAATACTGCGATAAATATCAGTGATAGCAAGGACGGAGAGAAATTATTCAGTTTTAATGTCCCTCAGGGTGCCAGTGATATATCAATTGCAATATCAGGTGGCTCTGGCGATGCAGATTTACACGTAAAATTTGGTTCAGGCGTAAGTAAAAGTAATTATGATTGTCGCCCGTATGTAGGTGGAAATACTGAAACTTGTCCGCTCACAAGCGCTGGCGACTATTCAGTTTTCGTTCATGGTTATGCTGCTT
>JABSOJ010000784.1 GCA_013216005.1 Alteromonadaceae bacterium
AAAATATATATGTTTTTTATACGATTTTAGTGTAAAAAGTATACGATGCGTAATTATTAGGCGACGCTATTTAAAATTTGATGCCATTTTTACTGAAAATCAACTCAGATTTTAAATCTCAGCTTTATGTGCGGAACGTCAGTTATAGAATATTTCCTGATTTTATTGGTAACTTCAGCCAGTTTACTATTATCAACAACCGAGAACTTCATACCCACAGGTTCAAATATATTTTTCTCAATATATTGCGCATAGCTTTGTCCGGTCACTCGTTCGATTACAGCCCCCAGTAAAATAAAGCCGTCATTGGTGTAATCAAATTCGTTAAGCACTTTAAAATCTTTACGTCTCTCGTCATTAAGGTGATCGATATACTTCAACTGAATAACCAACATTTCACTGATACTTTTAGCCGCCAGGGCTTCGTTATAAAATGGTTCATAGTCATCAAATTCCAGACCAGACGTATGGTTGAGTAAGTGATGAATAGTTACCTGATCAGCAATGTCTTTAGGGTATTCGCTAATAAATTTACTTAGCGGATCATTCAATTTTATTTTCCCTTGCTCAACCAATTGCATAATTGCGACAGCGGTAAATGTTTTAGTTGTCGAAGCAATTCCAAATGCGGTATTAAGTGTATTCTTTTTCTGCCTTCCTTTATCACTATATCCATAAGCTTGTTGAAATAAGACCTTATCACCTTTAGCAACCAAAATAGCACCGGAAAAACGATCAGCCTGATTCAGTGTTTCAAGATAATTACCCAGATAATTTCCCATCTTTTCTTCAGGGATTGCAAAATAGGGAGGAAGTGCACCTACAGGGCGTATTTTTCTGAATAATCCCGCTTTCAGAATTTGTGTTTCTTCCTTGTTAACCATAAGCACCATTTTCAACCAGCCTTTAGTCTTTGCCCCCTGAAACCAAATAGCCGGCAACTCATGAAATTTTTCATCGGCAACTTTGAAAGGTTTTAGTACGCCATATTCTGAAAAAATCTGGCGCCAGTAAATATCTTTCGCATTGGCACTTTTTTCTGGATAATATTTTTTCACAAAGGCTTGAAGTGTCGCCAGATCATTGGCATTGTATGCATTAAGCAGTGCCTTAAACACTGATGTACTGCTATGTTCAGGCCATTGAAATTCAATATGCTCTTTAGCCTGAACCGTGTAGTTGGCAAACAAAACCAACATTGTCATAAAAAATAATTTCTTCATAATTGTTACCATTAGATAAGTATCACTATCGATACTTTTTGTTCATTAATAAACAGTTACCCAAACTACTTGGAAATAAGCGGCAGTAGGCTATGACTGTGACTTATAACGATCCTTATATTCCTGAAAGACAATATTCTCAGTGCTGAACGGGTGCAGATGGGCTGTATCATTTAATAATTGTTGAGCCAAATCAATCTCGCCATTGGGAATGTAGCGTTTCATATCCGTGAGGATTAATTCATATAACAAACCACTGTAAACTTTCATATACATCAAGCTTCCTTTGCTTTGCAATGCTTGAATAACAGCCTTACCGTAGGCTGTCGAAATATGACCATTTTCAATCAATTTATCGTCGTTTTTTTTGGATTTTCTAACCTTGTTGCAGTTTT
>JABSOJ010000785.1 GCA_013216005.1 Alteromonadaceae bacterium
CTCCGTTAGTACGCATATCTTAAATTTATTATCTTGTTTTATTCGAAATTCATTAATATAAGGTGTTATTAGTTATTCATTAAAATCAGCAACTTAGATTTATAGTAATACCAACGGATGACATGTCACGCCAACTGATTACAAGTCCCTTAGTAGGTGGTGAAAAGGTGTTGATTATACTGCTCTGTAGTGGTGTTTACTTGGTGGATAACAATAATTAGCACCACACTGTTTTAATCAATTACACTACTGAAATGGCTGTTTCAGGTGCTTTAAAGCTAGTATTTTGATGATGATATATATAGTTGTAAGTGATATTCAATCATCTACTTATATTTTAATACTGTAACTAATTTAAATTAACGTTTATCAATATTAACTAATTAATTCAACTGGTTGATGTGTGTCAGGTTATTTTGCAGTTTTAAGTGTACCTATATTGTACAAATATCCATCATGTTGAAATTGTTTGATATTTTAAGATTGGTATGTTTTTTGTATTAGTGTGGTAAGATTAATAAATTACTATTTTAACGATTACTTACCAAAATTGATGGAAAGGGATTAAAAGGGAAAACAAATGAAATTTAAATTATTAAAAGCTGCTTTTACTGGATTAGCATTATCTGTTAGCTGTATCGCTAATGCAGGATTAATCCTTCATGTTGCTGATGGATTCAATAATCGCCAAGCTACTGGAATATCAGGGTTATTGACTGCTGATGGACATACAGTAAACAGTAACAGTCTAAATACAAATAACATTTCTGCAATTTCAGGAATTTTAAGTGGAAACCTCGTAGCTTATGACTTAATAGTATTAGACATCTTTGATTGGATTGGTGGCTCAACTACAGATTTGACAAGTGCTATCAATAGCTTGTCAAACTACCAAGCGAATGGTGGTAATCTGTTCTTTACTGGGTACGACTCTGCTAGAAGTGGAGCGCCGTGGGGAGCTTTAATACAACCATTGATTGGTGCATCGAGCGGAGTACAAGATCTCGGGGCTTCGACTGGCGGAGTTATAAATGATTCTAATAGCTTAACTACTGGTTTAGTTGATATTCGCGGAATAGATCCAGATGGTACTTCTTTATATGATTACGATAGGATTAATTCTCCTCTAGCTTCTGATACTGTTGGTGTTGCCTCCTCTTCTGGTGGCGGTTACCTATGGACGCTTAGAACACCTGGGGCAGGAGGTGAAATAGCTTATGTGAGTTCGTCTTATAATTGGAACTATGCTGACCATACAGGCCACGCCAATGCATTGCGTAATTTTGCCTATAACTCGAGTACTGAAGTACCTGAGCCTTCTACACTTGCTATTTTTGCATTAGGAATGATTGGTTTAGCATCACGTCGATTTAAGAAACAATCTTAATCGTTTAAAAGTATTCAATTCTAGGAAACATCAATTGTAATGATTGGTGTTTTTTTGTATCTACTGATTGGTTAATTTAAAAATATCCGATACCTCTTGATGTATCAGTAGTGGTTTTTATTACTAAACCACCACCATAGGATTACTAATCCTTTATTATACTCCGTGAATAAAGACTTCTGGCTGGCATCAGAAAATTATTAGCACTAC
>JABSOJ010000786.1 GCA_013216005.1 Alteromonadaceae bacterium
AAGCCCGATAGTTCCGATAATTATGGTTAGCTGAATAAAGTACCATTTGGACCTTTTTAAGCGGTTAGGGGGGGCTTTTGGTACCAGTTTCAGTACCTGTTAGTAGGGGGCCTATTTCTAATATGGTTTAATAATTCTCTTAATCTGTCGATTTCATCCGACATTGATTCATTTTGTCCGCGCAATATTTCACATTCAATTTCTTGTTCATAAAAATCATTAAGGGCTTTTTTTGCGGCTTTTGAGTTGGCACCTGTGCGGTATTTTAATCGAAGTAGATCGATCCTTTGTTCAAATTTTGGATCGTCTGAGAATATTTTAATTAGCATTTTAGAATTATGAACTTAATTTTAAATTTAATATCTTTTTTTAGTTTTTGATTATTTTAATTTTGTTATTGATATACTTTTATTAATTGTAAATAATTAATAGTTATTCTGTTATTTATTTGTTTTTAATGCGTAATTTATGTCCACGCTCTATGATTTTATTTTTTTATAAAAGGTGATAATTTAATAGAACAGAAGAAATTATTATTTTTGAATTAGATAATATGTTTAAAAATATACTTAAGGAATTAAAATGACTAATTATGAAATTATAGCTATTTCATGTTCAATACTTGCAATTATTATTGCTTTTGCTTCTTTTATTCGTGCCCGTAAAGTGGCACAAGAACAATGTAAGTTAGCTAAACAACAATTAGAATTAGAAAAAGTAACCGCAAAGCTTTCGAATATGCAAATAGAAGAAATGATTGAGTTAAATGCTAATAAAATAAAACCTTTTTTTAATGTGTCTTTTAATAGAGTTGATAATTCAAAAGGTTATTTTTGTATTGAAAATATAGGTCAAGGAAGTGCGTATAATGTTAATTTTGAATTAATTGATTGTCTTAAAAGTCCTATATCTTCCAATAAATTAAAAGAGCTTCCTTTTCTTGAATTAGAACCTTTATCTACATTTCAACTTATTGCGTCAGTGGCATATGAATATCCAACGACATATCAAGTTAAGCTTATATGGCAAGATTCTGAAGATAATGAATATGATAAAATATTTTTGGTTCAATTGGTTAGTTAATATTTCTATTAAAAATTTAATTTTTAATAGTCCACATACCGTAATAGTAGGTCTTTATCAGGTATTTGGAATTTATTCTATTTCTTCTGGAGTAGTAACGATGTATTGCTTGTTTACATCAAACATCCAAACAACTCTTGCTTTTGTTTGCAGTTCATCCCTTATTTTGGTTACTTCTTCAAGGCTTTGAAATTTTTCTGCCTGTTCTGGTGAAGTACACCAAGCTTTAGTAACGGAATAATCTTTTTTTATCTGGTGTTGATACAAAAATTTATCGCTATTTTTCAAGTGAATTGCGTATCCGATAAATTTGGTTTCTGCTGGTAAGTCAAATTCATTGATCATGAGTTTTAAATCTATTTTTTCTAACATAATTTCTCTTTGTTTTAGATTAATCTTTAAAATCTGACTGGTTAAAAAATAAACAGCTTAAAAGTTCGGGTACTAGTGACACCCGAACTAACTCCGGACATCCGGAATTATCGTATATTAATTGACCACCTATACAGTG
>JABSOJ010000787.1 GCA_013216005.1 Alteromonadaceae bacterium
CTATGGCTTCCTTCAGACCCTACCGTTAGCCAGTAACGCCCTTGCCATTCGGATTATCTTCCCCTTAGTCAGGGTGACTCCACTATCTTTCAAGTGGACGGGTTTGCCAGCTTCGCTGGGCAAACAAAAAGGGGTGATATTGCAAAATATCACCCCTTTTTTCTAGTCTATCATTTGAGAATAATTATTTATAAACCTATATTTACTATAAACCTATTAATCTATAAACCTATAATCCTATAATCCTATAATCCTATGTAACTAGTACTGCCTCCGCTTTCAAATACCATGGATAGCCCGCCGGCATTAAGAGGACGAAACAGTTTTTCCCTTGCGAAAAATCTCTTTCTGGATGCATTATCTAATCGACGGTCTTGCCTACGAACAATGTTTAAAAAATCATGTTTCAGCGTTAAATAGCTAGATTTTGCAACAGTACAATTTTCCTCTGTCGGTAAATTGGAAATTTTTTTCTCAAATTCTTTCGCCTCTGAAATAGCTATATCAAAATGACCATTTTCGTGGACCTTAATAAAACTTAAATACTTACTCCACCAGTTTTGTAGCCACTCTTTATTTTCACTGATATTTTTCCATTTAGGCAAAATAACATTGGCAATTAAATCCATACTCCGTATTTTTAATTGGCAGCCATCATCAAGCGTCTTAAAATAATATTCAGTATTCAGATCCCACTGCAATATTGCCCATGCCCTACCATTTCTAACTTCAGGTCCTGATTTTTTCACCTCTCGCACTAAAGAATCGATATCATCAGCAACAATATCGAAATAACTGGTGGTTAATTGCTGGCTAACCTCTGCATTCACCTGAGCATTAAAAACAATAAAAAATACGAAGAAAAATTTTTTCATTCTACTATCCCTATTTATACATAACTACTAACTATCAACTATTAACTAAAAAACATTTCCTACTGGCAATTATTTTAAGCTAACTAAAATAAAACCCGCCCAACTTAACCCCAATAGCAACCAAGGCAAATACTTATTCAATTTGGCTGTTGATACTTCCGCTTTCTTTCCTCCTTCTTGATCTATTAAAGAAGCTTGCGCTTGCAAATTACTTCTATCTTTTTGCTTACGTTGCTTATCTCTGTCTCTAACTTTTATTTTTTGTTGCTTTTTATATTCGGTGATCCCTTTTTCTATACCTTTGGCAATCAGCTTGGTCTGCGCTTTACTCTGCCCTTGTTTTTGAGTGGCTTTAGCAACGGCTAATGCTTCATCTTGAATTTCTTGCGATACTTTATTCTTCATGCTCTGTTCTTCATATCAGTTCAGTCTAATCCCTAAAATCAGCTTAATAACAATATATATTATTTCCACAAGAATAATCAATTTAAAATAAGTTCATACTTGTCTGTTTATCGCTACTGCGGCACACTATGTGTCATAAAATCAGATTATTAACCCTAGAGAATTCCATGAGCGAAATATCGACCGCAAAAAGCCAGATCAGTCAAATGTTAACCATGCAAGATGCAATGAACTCTCGTGTGACAGGGCAAACGGGTCTTAATTAACCAATTGTCAACCCAACCATAAGTACCTTCATCATATAGTCATC